>CP065012.1:2100000-2390000 GCA_016699815.1 Chitinophagaceae bacterium
AATGCTGAACGCTTTTTGCAACCTGCCTGGCAATTAAACTTATAATGCCTATTGCAAACGTGCAATAGCTAAGTTGGGTAATTTGTTCCGATGTAAAATTGCTGAAGGGTTTACCAAGATTTAGTTTGCTCAATAATTTAATTACAATATAAAATAAATTCACTTTTAAGAGCGCAACAAAAAGTATAAAACCGTACATACCAAAAAACACCCATTTGCTTTGGTTGTACATAGCGCTTAGGTCAAGCTTTTCATAAAGCTTTGATACAAATTGCGGGTTGTAAATACTAAAAATAAAATTTACCAGCAGGCCACCGGCTTCAATACAAAGGCCCACAAATATGATCCATGCAACTATATGCAGGCCTTTAAATACTAGGTTTTTACTGTTTGACATAACTGCTATTGCTTTTTAAATGATTGTACAAAGATAAATAAAATTATTGATAGACAATAAATATTTTATAGAAAACATAAAATATTTGTCTATAAATGTATTTGCTTTTGATAAATGGCTTAATATGAGTTATTTGTAGCTAAAAAAAATCCGGGCATGAGTAAATGCCCGGGATGTTAAAGATTGAGTTTTTTATTTGTTAATGCTGGCCTTTATATCTTGCATCGTAATCTACCATCCATTCTATTCCGTATTTATCCCGAAACATACCAAAATACGTACCCCAGGGACTGTCGCTAATAGGCATTTCTACTTTGCCGCCTGCCGAAAGGCCGTTAAATATTTTGTCTGCTTCTTCTTTGCTTTCTGCACTTATTGAAATTTTGCTCCTGTTTTCATTTTCATTTTGTCTTCCCATACTTTCGGGTGTGTCGCTTGCCATAAGCAAACTGTGCTTGCCAATGGGTAATGCAATATGTGCAATATTATTTGCTTCTTTTTCCGGAACGGGGAATTCGGGGCTCGAAAAATCTTTAAATCGGGCAATCATTGCAAACTCACCGCCAAAAACCGATTGGTAAAATGTAAATGCTTCTTCGGCATTGCCGTTGAAGTGAATGTAAGGATTGATTTGTGCCATGGTATTTATTTTAAATGATAAAATTATTTTTCTTCCAATTTTGTTTTCAGCATTTCCATTAATTGCTTTTGGTCTTCCTCCTGGCTTTGGGCTTTTTCATCGGTACAGGTTTGTGTAAAAGAAACGCTGGTGGCGCCGGCATTTATCTCATTCAATGTGTATCGCTCCTTTATAATTCCGGCTAATTGTTCCGGGTAATCAAATGTAATTTCCTTATTTTCCATTTTTGATTCAATAATACCTTTGAAAATCATTTTTTCTCCTTTGTATTCCAGTATTTCCCCTTTTTTATCAAAGCAGGTAAATACTACCGGGCTGTTCTGCAGCCAATCGGTTTCTACCTTTAGCCAGTCAAGCCAGGCCTTCATACCCTCGGTAGTACTAAGGGCTTTCCATACTGCTTGTATGGGCGCCAAAATTTCGATAGTGATTGTTGAGGTTTTCATGATTTAAGTTTTTATGCGAATAGTTTTTAATTTATTACTCCAGCTCTTCACAATTAAATTGATAGGCGCTGAGCAGGTTTGTAATTTTCAAAACAATATTTTTTTCACAGTCAATGCGTAAAATTTTGACGCTGTTGTCAAGGTCAAAGTTTCTTTTAGCAATGGGTAGCAGGTTATCATTTAACAACATTAGTTTCTTAATGTGCAATTTTGTATTAACCGATGTTTTATAACGTATTTCATTTTTTAGATAAAGTTGACAGTAAACCCTCCAGGTTTTTCAAACTAGAGGTAAAACCATGCTTAAAGCCTTCGAGTAAACTTTCCATGCGTTCAAAGGATTCATTAAAAATGCTAATACTTACTTTTGTTTTGTTGCCGACTTGGCTGAAATGGTAATCCCATTGAGAGCCCGGCAGTTGTGGGTTCTCATCTTTGTCTGCAAAAGCATTATACATTTTAAAATTGCTCTTTGGAGTAATGGAAGTATATTCCTGTATGGACCAACGCTCTATTCCATCGGGGCTTACCATGGCATAAAATCTTTTGCCGCCTACTTTAAAATCCTGGTATTTTGTTTTAGAAGTCATGGGTTTAGGTGCTCCCCATTGGTCAAGTAATTCTGCTTTGGTAAATGCATCCCATACCAGGTTCTGCGATGCAGCAAACTCCCGGATGATATAAACTGTTTTTGCAACTTTATCAACGGTAAAATCAAATAATAAATGATTTTCCATTTTGTAATTTTTAGTTATTGTATTTATTGATCAGTTAGCTTTTTCCCTATTTGAATGATTGGTCAAGCTTAATTGCTTCTTTTAATAATTTTTTAATGGGCCGTTCATCTATTTCATCAGCTTTGTAATATATTTTATAAAAAATTTGTTTGTTGCTGCCATGGGTTAAAAAATTATCTTTGTCGGCTAATTTATTGCCATACCATAATCCTAATAATACCCCCGATTTTATGCCGCCCCTGGGAACGGTGGCCGGCCATACAATGCAAATGCCTTTATTTCCATAAAAGAAGGGAACATTAAATGAAATTTTTTCTTTGCAGTAGCCAGGCAGCGTTTCTAAAATTATTTGTCGTAATACATCGGTAATAATTCTCTCCTCTTCGGGAAGTAAAGTAAAAAGCTCAACAATATTTTTTATTTTCATTTCTGCAAACTTTATCATTACCGTTTAGTATTGAATCCCCAAAGCATCATTAGCCTTTTTTTTGCCTTTTAATGTTTGCTAAAACATGGTCGAGTTGGTTAAAGCGTGTTTCCCAAAGTTTCCGGTATTGGGCCAGCCATTTATCAAGTTCTTTCAATTTTTCAATTTTTAGGGAGTAATAAATTTCCCTGCCCTGCTGTTCTTGTTTTACCATTTCGCACTCGGTGAGTATGCGTAAATGTTTTGAAACTGCCTGCCTGCTGGCATGAAAGTTTTCGGCAATGGCATTGGGCGTCATGGCCTGTAGTGCAATAAGGGCAATAATGGCACGTCTTGTAGGGTCAGCTATTGCCTGAAAAATATCTCTTCTCAATTTTTGATTGGGTTTATTAATGAAACTGTTTGGTTGCAAATATAAATGCAACATTTCGGTTTCGCAAAATTTATTTTTAATCTATTGATTATCATTGTCATGATTTGAATATAACATCTGTAAATTTTATTTTAAAGAGCCGTTAAACTTTTTTTAACAAAAAATGTCAATAGTTGGTTGCCTTACATTTAAAATTATCTGCCATGGATAGAAGATCTTTTCTTACGGCAAAAATGCCAAAAGCTATAAATCCTATTAAGCATAACCCTTACCAGGGAGCCCGGGTATTAAGCGGATTGATGCCCTACAGTGGTACATGGACTTCTACAGAAATTATACATCTTTTACGGCGAACCATGTTTGGTGCAAAAAAAGAAGATGTAGATTTTTTTGGCACAATGACGGTAGAAGCAGCAGTAGATTATTTATTAAATGTACCCATCTCTCAACCCATACCTCCATTAAAAACTTACAATAATTCAAATACTCCCGGCGACCCCGATGCCTCAATTGCACAGGGAAGTACCTGGGTAAATACCAATACTACCGATGGAGGCATTAATGCCCAACGCCGCCAGAATTTTAAAGCCTGGTGGATGGGACTTATGATTCACCAGGAAAGAAACATCCGGGAGAAAATGGTAATGTTCTGGCACAATCATTTTGCAACAGAAACCACCGATATTGGAAGAGCAATATGGTGTTACCAAAACAACCTTACCCTGCGTACCCATGCCGTAGGTAATTTTAAAACTTTTGTAAAGGCTATTACTTTGGATACCGGCATGCTCCGTTACCTGAATGGATATTTAAATACCAAAACAGCGCCCGATGAAAATTATGCACGGGAACTGCAGGAATTATTTACCGTAGGTAAAGGCATTGATGGCGCTACATCACCCTATAGCGAAGATGATGTAAAAGCAGCCGCTAAAGTTTTAACCGGCTGGAATGTGGATGGCGCCAATAATGTAACCATTTTTAATACCAACAGGCATGATGTAACCAATAAAACATTTTCGGCATTTTATGGCAATACTATAATAACTGGGCAGGCTGGTAACAACGGCGGCAACCTGGAGCTGGATGCATTGCTCGATATGATTTTTGCTACGCCGGATGTGGCCTTAAATATTTGCCGTAAACTTTACCGTTGGTTTGTTTATTATAATATTGATGCAGCAGCCGAAACAAATGTAATTGAACCGCTGGCTACCATTTTCCGCAATTCCGGATACAATATTAAAACAACGCTGGCAACACTCTTTAAAAGCGAACATTTTTTTGACAGCTTGAACAAAGGATGCAATATTAAAAACCCCATTGATAATATTGTAGCAATTTGCCGTGAATTTTCCATTCAATTTCCGGTAGATACCGATGTAACCGGAAATTATTTTATGTGGCAATATGTACAAGGCGTTGGCTCGGGCTTGCAACAAAATATTGGCGACCCGCCTGCAGTGGCCGGCTGGCCTGCATATTATCAGCGGCCTCAGTTTCACGAAATTTGGATCAATAGCGATACGTTACCCAAGCGGCAACAGTTTGCAGATGTAATGAACAGTACAGGTTATACCCGGCAAGGCCGTAAAATTATTATTGATCACAGCATCTTTGCAAACACTATGCCCAACCCCGGCGATCCGAATGCATTGATTGAAGACTCGGTAAAATTTTTATTGGGGCTGCCGCTCATTCAATCCAGCAGAGATCAAATAAAAAGTGATATCCTGCTTACCGGCCAAATTTCTGATGGGTACTGGACCAGCGCATGGAACACTTTTATCAGCAACCCGGGAGATATGATGAATACCACGGTGGTAAAAACCAGGCTGGCCAATTTATATATGTACCTCATGCGTCTGCCCGAGTACCAATTAAGTTAAACGTTATCATCTTTAAAAAACAGTTGCATATACGGCAAATAAATAACGGGTTATGAAAAGAAGAAAATTTTTGAGAGCAGGATTGGGTACTGCGTTGTTACCCACAGTAATCAATGGCTTTTCTTTAAAAGCTTTTGCAGCAGAAAGCCCATTAGCCAGGCTTTTAGGCGCCACCGATAATGACCATGTACTGGTGATTGTGCAATTAAATGGCGGAAACGATGGTTTAAATACTGTAATTCCCATTGATCAATACAGCAACTATTATAATGCAAGAACCAATGTGGCCATTGCCGAAAATAAAATATTGCAACTTGATGCCATTACCAATACAGGATTGCACCCGGCCATGGCTGGCATGCAGGCCATGTATAACGAAGGTAAGTTGGGCATTGTACAAGCAGTGGGTTATCCGCAGCCCAATTTTTCGCATTTTAGAGCAACAGATATTTGGATGACCGCATCAAACAGCAACGAAGTAATTACCAGTGGATGGGGCGGCCGGTTCCTCGATTTTGAATTTCCCAATTTTCCCATTGGCTATCCCAATAGCGATATGACAGATCCGTTGGGTATACAAATTGGCTCTGTAACTTCTACAGTATTTCAAGGGCCAAGCGTAAGTATGGGTATGAGCATTACCGATCCTACTAGTTTTTATAACCTCATTAATGGCGTAGAAGACCCTGCGCCCAATACACCTGCAGGCAATGAATTAAAATACATCAGGCTGGTAGCTATGCAAACTAATTTATATGCCGATGTGGTAAAAGATGCTGCCCTGAGTGTAACACAGCAGAGCGCTTATCCTAATAATAATTCGCTTGCCGATCAATTAAAAATTGTTGCCCGGCTTATAAAAGGGGGATTAAAAACAAAAATTTACATGGTAAGCTATACCGGCTTCGATACGCACTCCTTGCAGGTAGATAGCAATGATACCAGTATTGGCAGGCATGCAACTTTGTTAGCTAATGTAAGTGGTGCCATTGCTGCTTTTCAGGCAGACCTTAAATACCTGGATATTGAAGACAGGGTGATGGGCCTTACTTTTAGTGAATTTGGCAGGCGCATTAAAAGCAATAGCAGCAGTGGTACCGACCATGGAAGTGCAGCGCCACTTTTTGTATTTGGCAAAAAAGCAAAGCAAATGGTATTGGGCAACACACCCGATTTACCCGCAAATGCAACCAGCAACGATAATATACCCATGCAATATGATTTCAGGAGCGTGTATGCAACCATGCTGCAGGACTGGCTTTGTGTAGATGGCAACAACCTGCAGCAAATTATGTTGCAAAACTTCCAGGTGTTGCCACTTATTGAAGCAAGCGCCTGTAACCCTGCAATACCCAACACATCGGGTACCAGCCTGGTAGATAATTATCCCAACCCGTTTACCATAAATACTACCATCCGCTTTACAACAACTGGTGGCCATACTTTAATACAAATTATGAATACACTCGGGCAGGTAATAGCCACTCTGGTGGACAAAGAATTTGCTACAGCAGGAAATTATACCGTAAACTGGAATAATACTCCGCCAGCGGCAGGTATTTATTATGTACGTCTGCAAAACGGGCCGGTACAGCAGGTAAAGGCAATGCTTAAGGTAAAATGATTTTTTTTACAATAATTGTTTTTGCAGGAATGATCCAATGAGTATTTTATAACTTAATCATCCTTTGGGTTTTGAAATTGCAGAAAATTCAAAAACATTTGATGGTTTAAATTATAGTACGTTTCTGTAACGTAAAAATGGTGGCTTCCTATAATTGAAAATCCTGCTTTAAGATAAAAATCTATTGCTTTTTTATTCTCAATCCAGGTATATAACCACATCCCCATTTGGTTATTTTTTCTTGAAAATTCAATATTAAAGTTCAAAAGTTTCATTCCCAGTTTTAAGCCCTGAAACTCCTGGAGTAAATAAATACGGTCCAACTTGGTAACGTTTTGTGCGGCAATATTTGGGTGAGTTGCGTTAAATATTATTTTGGAAAACCCAACCGGGTTATTGTTATAGCTAATTATGTGGTAAATATTATTGAAGTCGGTTAGCTCCTTAGTAATTGCCTCGTTATTATAATTTTTAGCCAGGTAGGCATCCATATCTTCTGTTGAAGCGCCGCCTTTATGTGCTTCACCTACTGATATATTGCCAATTTGTACAATTGTATTATAATCTTTTACTGTTGCCTTTTTTATAGAAATCATTGAAACCTGTTTAATTATTTTGTATATTACTACTATTGATTTTGTAAAAATATTAATTTATGGCAGAAAATTTTTGTGAATGTTTCCAAAACAGGCTTGCGTACAGCTAATAGATGTTCACACTTTAAAATAATAATACCTGGTAGTTTGTATCCTTTTATCATCCACATAAACATTGGTTTCTAATAGCGTTTTATCCGGGTTAAATTTATTCTCTTTTACCCTGTTTAAGATGTCGGTGCCTTTGAATAAATTAGCATAAGTATTTTGTGTTTCAACTGAACTGTTTTCTTTTATGCATAGTTTGTTGTTGTCATAGAAATATTCATTGATTTTGTGTTTTCCCTCGTCGTTTTCAAGAGAAACAGTCCAGTCATATTTTTTATGCTTTTTTCTGCAAGTGGTAAAATGATATTATAAAATGGGAAAATACTCTGATTAATTCTAAATCCTTCAGGCCAGCCCACAAACCACTTATTTTAAACTTAAAGAATTAGTTTTTACAAATTTGTTTTTTTGCTCATATTTACTTATTTTAGGTTCATCAATTATAAACCAAACCCTTTTAAATATATGCCATATTCCCTCTACATTGCAGATTTAGATAAAGTAAGCCTGGGTGATATTGACCAGGTGGGCGGTAAAAATGCCTCGCTGGGAGAAATGCTCCAAAACCTTACTCCTCTTGGTATACAGGTGCCCATGGGTTTTGTAATTACTGTTGCTGCTTACCGGGAGTTTTTAAAATATAATAAGCTTGATGATGCCATTAAGGAAATCATCACTGGTATAAAAATAGACGACATTGAATCGCTGCGAAGGGGCGGCTTGCAGGCGAGGCAATTGTTGAAAAATGCAAAATTTCCCCGTGAGTTAAGCGAAGAAATTATCAATAAATATTATGAACTCAGCAAAATTTACGGGCAGGATGCAACAGATGTTGCGGTTCGGTCTTCTGCCACTGCGGAAGACTTGCCCGATGCCTCTTTTGCCGGCCAGCAGGAAACATATTTAAATGTACGAGGCCCGGCACCATTGATGAATGCCGTAAGAAATTGCTTTGCTTCCATATTCACCGACCGTGCCATCAGCTACCGGGAAAGTTTTGGATATGATCATTTCAGCATCGGCCTTTCGGTATGTGTACAAAAAATGGTGCGTAGCGATTTGGGCGCTTCCGGAGTTGCTTTTTCTCTCGATACCGAAAGCGGTTTTAAAAATGTAGTGGTTATCAATGCATCTTTCGGTTTGGGAGAAATGATTGTACAGGGTTCCGTTTCACCTGATGAGTATATCGTTTTCAAACCTACATTAAAAGAAAATTTTTCCCCCATCATTGAAAAAAAATTAGGCGTAAAAGATAAAATGATGGTATATGGAGACGACCCGGACGAAAGAGTGAAAATTATTCCTACCGAAAAAAGCCTCAGGGAACGCTTTTGCCTTACCGATGAAACCATCCTGAAACTTTCTAAATGGGTGCAGCAAATTGAAGAATATTATACCACAAAAAAACAAAAATGGACGCCCATGGATGTGGAATGGGCGATAGACGGATTAAGCAAAGATTTATTCATCGTTCAGGCAAGACCTGAAACCATTCATTCGCAGAAAAACCACCGTATCATCACTGAATATAAAATCAACGATACAAAACGGGCCGATAAAATTATTTTAAAAGGCATTGCGGTAGGAGACAAAATTGCATCAGGCAAAGTAAATATTTTATATTCATTAGATAAACGATTAACCGAAGGCCAGGTATTTAATGAAGGTGATGTATTGGTTACCGATATGACGGACCCTGACTGGGAACCGATTATGAAAAAAGCATCTGCCATTATCACTAATAAAGGAGGTCGTACCTGCCATGCAGCTATTGTGGCAAGAGAATTAGGCGTTCCGGCAATTGTTGGCACACATCATGGCACCGATGAATTGAACGACGGGCAATTGGTTACCGTATCCTGTGGCGAAGGCGATGAAGGTATTGTTTATAACGGCGCTATTGAATTTAAAAAAGAAGAATACAACCTGGACGATTTGCCGGAAGTGAAAACAGCGTTGATGCTGAATGTGGCTTCACCTTCAATGGCATTTAATTTTTCTCACCTGCCCAATAAAGGCGTGGGCCTTGCAAGGGAAGAATTTATTATTAACAACTATATCCAGATTCATCCGCTTGCATTGCTGAAACACCGGAGCATGAATGATGAGGCGCTGACCGCTATCATTGAAAAAAGAATTCGTGGATTTGAAAACGAAGAAGATTTTTTTATAAAAAAACTTTCATACGGTATTGCAAAAATTGCGGCGGCATTTTATCCCAATAAAGTAATTGTTCGCTTTTCTGATTTTAAAAGTAATGAATACTATAACCTGCTGGGAGGAAATCATTTTGAACCTAAAGAAGAAAACCCGATGATTGGCTGGCGGGGAGCAAGCCGATATTATTCTCCTGAATACAAAGAAGCATTTGGCCTGGAATGTAAAGCCATAAAAAAAGTAAGGGAGGAAATGGGATTAAAAAATGTAGTGGTGATGATACCCTTTTGCAGAACAGTAACGGAATTACAAAAAGTGCATGAGGTAATGCAGGAGTATGGTTTAAAAAGAGGGGAAGCCGGCCTGGAATTATTCCTGATGGCGGAACTTCCTTCAAATGTGCTAATGGCAGATGAATTTGCCAAACATATTGATGGCTTTTCAATTGGCTCCAATGATTTAACGCAGCTAACATTAGGTCTCGACAGGGATTCATCATTGGTAGCACATATTTATGATGAAAGAAATGAAGCGGTGAAACGGACTATCAGCATGTTGATGGAAACGGCCAAAAAGCATAAAGTAAAAGTGGGTATTTGCGGACAAGGCCCTTCAGATTTCCCCGACTTTGCACAGTTTCTTGTTGACCTGGGAATAGATAGTATATCAGTAACGCCGGATTCATTGGTAAAAACGGTGAAAGCGATCAGTGAAGTGGAAAAGAAGTGATAAGATAAAAAATATAGGAATGTGAAGAATGTGTATTTAATTTAAACGATTAGGCTGCGGTAACTGTGCCTTATATTTCTTAAGCTCTTTTTTACTCATTTCTTTAGTGATGATTTCTTCTGTAGTAGCTGAAATGTATTCGGCCCCATTTTCGGGATTACCCGGCATATCGTTGAACAGGAATTGTGGGGAGAGTGTTTTGTATAAGTTTTGGTTGTTTGCAAAGGTTGCATTTTGCAAAATTTCAAAGTTGGCTGACTTTAAGTAGTACAGCAATAAATTTACCATATAATAATTATTGTTTGCCGCTGCGCTAATGCCTAATGCTGAGCCCGGCAGCACCTCGTCTCCGGGCTGAACGAAAATACTGTTTTTTTTGAAGCCCATATACCGCATTATAGTTCCATCTTCATGTTCCAGGAGTAAATAATTTTTTTTACTGGTATATTCTACAACTCCGGATATTTCGTCATTAAACTCTTCAACTACTTCTACTACTAAACCTTTGCGGCAGGCCTTTACTGTATCTTGATTTTGCGAATAAAAAGTATAGTTTATCCAGTCTGCTGGTTTTTGTGCCCCAAAATATTTTTCATCGGCAAAGCCTGCTTCTATTGCTTTTACTTTAATGCCTGGTGAAAACGGCAATAGATAAATAATATTTTGTTTAATTTTTGGATTGAGTGCACCCCTTATAAAACGATATTCAAAATGGTAACCAATGCCAGCATCTTTATTTGATGGCCTTAAGGTTAAAAGTGTGCCCCTTGGGTTGTTTACGGTAAATGATGAGCCATTGGGGTAATTGGTATTATCTAAATGGGTAAAATGGATGCCTACACAAAAGCTGCCGGGAAGTTCTTTGCGGTACATTATATCCACGCAGTTATCGGCTACACGCCTGGCTTCGAGGTCCAAAACTTTGTTTTGTGCTATGGATGGCAGGCAGGCAAAAGTAAATAGGAGGGCTGATAATTGTTTCATATTCCACAAAATAGTATATAAACAGTGTTCTTGATAGCGTTTAAAATTAAAAGAAAAAAATTAAGAATGCCAGTACAAACAATTTTCGGTGAGCCAGCATTGCCACCAAACTCATTAATATGCAATGGTTTTAGTATGCTTATGGGTAAATTTCATTCTTTATATTTTTCTTTTTAGAATGATATATTTTTTACGTAATTCAATATTGTCTAATAGTTTTAATTTATTCAATTTGTTCATCTAATACAATTCTGTTTTTCTGATTCTTTATGTCAATAATTTGTGTCTTTTTAGTTTTTGTTGCAACGCTATTAATACCCTTACAATGTTAGCGCAGTATTTTTACTTTACCCGGTTATATTTTCTCAACAAATCAATTACCAATTTATGAGGTAATCCGTATGCCTTGTTATCATTTATTCCTTCCATTGTTTCTGCTGCAACCATAGCATTAATAATGGCTTCTTCAACAGCTTGAACAGTTGCATTAAATAGCGGGTTAATTAAATCATTAGGCAATTCGTCAATTTTTGTAAAATTCTCTCTCTGAAAAGCAGATGGATTAGCAGTAGAAAATGCAATGAATATATCGCCTGAACCATTTTCTCCACGTCCGCCAACAATGCCTATACCAATAGGAACCCTTGCTGTAATTCTTTTTAACTGGTGAGGTAATAAAGGTGCATCTGTAGCTACTATAACAATAATAGAGCCGTCGCCATCTTGCCTGTATGACGGCGCTGCGTTGAATTCATAATTCAATGTATCTTTTAACTCTTTTCCAATGGGAACCCCAGCAATGGTAAAATTATTTTTGCCTCCAAAATTTGATTGCACTAATACTCCAACTGTATAAGTCGAGTCTTTAATTTTAACTACTCTGGAAGATGTTCCTGTTCCGCCTTTGAAACCCAAGCACATCATTCCTGTGCCACCTCCAACATTACCTTCTTTTAAGAAGCCTGTTTTAGCGCTATCTAATGCTTCAATTGCATTGATTTCTTTTACATGAAAGCCATAAATGTCATTAAGAAAACCATCATAAGTTTCAGCAACAACAGGGTAGGTGTACCAAAAATCTTCTTTGTACCAACCAGTTTTTACAAACCATTTCAATACGGCATCTCTAACAACGCCTACGCTATTAGTGTTAGTGATCATTATCGGGGTTTCCAAAAAACCTGATTCTGTTATCCAGGTAGTTCCTGTCATTTCTCCATTTCCATTCAGTGAATACCAATTAGCAAAAACCGGGTTATTGTTTTTGCCTCTTGGCAAGATTGCAGTAACTCCTGTTCTAACGGGCCCTTTTCCTCTAACGTTTTTGCCTTGTCCTGAAATGATTGTACTATAACCCACTTCAACACCTTTCACGTCTGTAATTGCATTAAACTTACCTGTCGTTCCGTTAAAAGGAATTCCAATATCCCTTGCCCTTGGTTTCTGTCCTAAAACGGATGACTGAATAAGTAAGAGCAAACAAAGTGAGTTTAAATATTTCATTGTTGTAAATATTGTTGAAAAGACTGGCAATAGAAGCTTACGTAAGGTTTTCTACTGTGCCGTTAATTAAAAATGTTAAGTAAAGTGTCAACTAAAATTATTTAGGTTGAAGTTAAGAATATAAAACTAAATGGTAAAAGGAATGCCTGGAACTAAGTCTGAATAGTGAACATGAAGCTGAACATATATTTATTGCCCCACAATATTACCAATCCACAGTTGAAAAAATAAATTGCATCTTGTAGTCTTTAATTCCCAAACCAATTCCTTACTTTAACAATATCCCAATACATTATTATAAAGTCACACTATTTACGAAATTTTCTTTCTTTTCAACCATTTAAACCCTTCGAACCAGAAAACTGCAATAGAAGCAATAAGCACTGCCGTTCCCAATTCATAGAGGGAAAGTGATTGAAGATGGAAAAATGCAGCTATGGGTTTTACATTCAAAATGAGAATCAATAGCATTAAAACAATAACGGTAATACCAATCAACAAAGGGTTTTTGTTTTTCATGGACTCAAATACACTGTAGAAAAAAGAGCGATTTACAAAACTTAAAAACACATTGGCAAAAATCAGGGTGCTGAAAACCATCGCTCTGGTTTGCTCCTCATTGCCCCCTTGTTTTACCATCCATTGATAGGTAAATAAAACAGCTATTGTGATGATAATTCCCTGGATGATGCTGATGCTGAGTTCACGCCAATTTAGAAAAGTTTCACTCATCTTTCGTGGAGCTTGGCGCATGGCATTCTTTTCCATCGGTTCATTTTCAAACACGATGGAGCAGGTAGGACCCATCACCAATTCTAAAAATATAACATGTACCGGTGTAAATATTTGAGGGTATATCCAACCTAAAAATAGCGGGATGGAAACGGTAAAAATGATGGGTATATGAATGGAAATAATGTATTGAACAGCCTTTTTTAGGTTACTGTAAATTCTTCTTCCTGCCGCTATTCCTGTTATTAACTTACCCAAATCATCGTTGGTAATTACTAAAGAGGCTGCTGCTTTGGCAATCTCTGTACCCTTAGTGCCCATTGCCACTCCAATATGTGCCGATTTTAAAGCCGGAGCATCATTTACTCCATCTCCCAGCATCGCCACTACTTCACCTTCTTTTTTTAACGCATTTACCACTGCCAGTTTCGCTTCTGGAAACATACGGGTGAAAATGCTGGTTTTTTTGACCAAAGTTTGCAAATCCATATTTTGCAAATCTGCTATTTCGCTGCCATTTACTATAGGGTAATGATTTATGATTCCAGATTGCAACGCAATGGCATTGGTGGTATCGGCATTATCACCGGTAATCACTTTTAGTTCTATTCCGGCATTATAAATTTGCTGCACCACTTTACTGATCCCATTTTTTGGTGGGTCGTAAAAAACAGTCAGTCCCAAAAATTCAAAAATAAATTCTTCTTGATGTACAGGAAAATCATCACCTTCAAAACTTGTCTTTGCTACTGCCAAAACTCTATATCCCTTACTACCAAAGGATTTTACCAGTTGAAGCAATTTGTTGCTTTCGGATTCTGATAAATTTGATTTTTTGATAATAGCTTCAGCTGCACCTTTGGCTGCAATTATTCTATCTTTATTTGCGTTTTCAAAAATATGCGTCATCATCGGTGGCTTACCCGCTAATGGATATTCGTGTGTCATTTGAAAATTGGGTCGAACATCTTTTTGAATATGGGTGGCATATACCTGGTGCAATGCCTTTTCCATCGGGTCAAAAGGCACAGGCTCACTACTCCACATAGCATATTCAATCAATTCTGACAGGTCTGCATTTCCGAAAGAATCATCCCCATAAACAGTATCGGTTGCGTACTGATATAAATGCTGCAAGTGCATATTGTTTTCAGTAATCGTGCCGGTTTTATCGGTACATATTACGGTAGTGCTTCCTAAGGTTTCAACAATGCTGCTGCGTTTGATGATAATGCCATCACGCATCAACTTCCATGCACCTAATGCCATAAACGTAGTAAAAGCAACGGGAATTTCTTCAGGTAAAATAGACATGGCAAGTGTTAATCCATTGAGTAGGCTGTCAATTAAATTGCGGCTTTGGTAAAAACTATATCCCCAAACCAATAGGAAAATAATAATCCCAATCACAGCCATCGCTTTTACAAAAACGGCAATCTGAATTTGCAAGGGTGATTTTTCCTCTTTAATATTTTGAATGAAGGCACCTATTTTCCCAATATAAGTAGCAATACCTATTGTTTCAACCTCCACAATTGCCAAACCCGAAACTACGATGGTGCCGCTAAACACAGTATTGTTCTCCACATCTTTATCTTTAAACACAGAAAAACTTTCTCCTGTCAACGAAGATTCATTTACAGAAAAATCATTACTGTGTATTATTCTCCCATCAGCATTAATTAAATTTCCTTCTTCAACGATATACAAATCGCCCACAACAATTTCGGAAGTCGGTATTTTTTCTACCCTGGCATTTCTTATGACACTACTCAAAGGTTCATTGAGCTTTTCTAGTTCTTCCAACGCCTTTTTGCTTCGATTATCCTGAAAAACCTCAATGCCGGTTACTGCCAAAATAGCCACAAACATAAAAGCCGCTTCGCCATAGTCGCCTACGATTAGATAAATGATAGTAACACTTATCAACAGCAACAACATGGGTTCTTTCAGAATATGAAAAAGCAGTATGTACCATTTGCCATTTTCAATAGTGGCTATTTTATTGTTGCCAAATTTTGTGCGAGACTGCAAGACTTCCTCTTCTGTTAATCCTTTTAGGTTGTTGGGAATCGGATAAGACATGTTGCAAATTTAGATTAAACAAATAGTTTGTGTTTTGGTACAATATATCATTCCTCCGCTTTATTTTTCAATGCCATCAAAAGGGTATAGGCGCCATTTTGTACAATAGTAGCATTTTGCATTGGCACGGCATCTATGGGCAGTTTGGTAGTTTCATAAATGCCAAAAAGCGCCAGTGCAGCGGTAAACAGCCCGATGATGAGTTTATTCCTTACGGAAAACTCAATGATTTTATTAAGCATTATTATTTTTTGTTAATCAATGGATAATTTTAAGTACCTGAAAATTACAGATACAATAGCAAACAAGAGCAAACCCTTGTCAGTAAAAGATATGATTAACTAAATGCGGGGCGGTTGCCAGATTTGACTAAGGTAATTATTGGTGTAATTATTCTGCTGATACCCAGGCAGTGGGTTTTTATCTTCCTGATGTATAACTTTAGAAAATGCTATAGTAGATGTAGGGGCAATTGTAAATATTTGACCGGCCTGGAGAACCGCTGACTTAAAAGGAAGATTTTTGTGGTGATGAGTTGAATTGGCAGAATGATTAGACCTGTCTGAGTAGTGAATAATTAAAAATTCCAAGAGGGTAATGTTGTTTTCATTCTTTGTATGTTCCCAATAATGCTGAAGCAAAACCGGCAATTTCCACACTTCTCCAAATGCAGTATTTGCAGATAGAAAAGTGAATAGGAAAAATATGGCAATGGTTCTTTTCATTTATATAAATTTAGTGAATGCTACTTAATTCTATACTATCTGATATCTACCATACGACTAATCTCCTCCTATCATTTTTGATGTAATTCCTTTTTTATTAGAAAACTCAGCTACAGCTATCCCAACCAAATGAAGAACTATAAAAATAGGGAACCAATAAATTCCCCATTTATGAATGGCTTCAATGTTGTCGTGGTAAGCAGAAAGCAAATCTTTTTCTATACAAACACCTGTAAAAGCAGAAATGAAAACGAAAAGATAAAAATAGATGTATGTAAACCCTTGTAAGCGTTCTTTAAGAACTTGATTTGTTTTAAATGGATTAGGGAAACGGATACCTTTTACCAGCATGTAAATGATACGGGCGATAAATGCAAAAATCATCACTTTGGCAAATACTTCGTGCCATACCCACATGGGCTCACGAATTGCTTTTGTAATTTCACTCATTTGTTCTTTGGGTATTGCACTTGTTTTACTTTCAATTATCCCAGAAATATGATTTTTATTCATCCAATACATACGGAGAAAACCCGTGATGAATAAAATGGGCATTGCCAGGGCCATTACCCAATGCAGTATTCGGTGAGAGGCTGTGAATTTAATTTGTGTGTTCATAGTCTGAAAATTAATTACTCAAAATATTGATGATATACTTCATTGGATTTTTGAAGTTTCAATACAATTCCTTTTGCTTCATTTTCATTCGCTGACTTTTCCAATGCTTCAACTAATTCCAGATGAGGGTGCAACCATTTGTGCAACTCGTCATGGCTTTTCCCTTTCATGGTACAACTTTTGATAAGCTGATTGTTTTGGTCTTTCAACTTTTGAGCAAGCTTATTATAGTTGGTTTGACTGGATTGTAAATAAGTTGTTACTAATCCTTCTCCTTTCGCTACAAATGGTTTCATTTCGTCATTCACTATCCATTTTTTACCGCTGTTTAGTTCAATGGCTTCTGAAGTTTCATCGTGTTGATGTTCTTCTTGTTTCGTTTCCTGATTTGATTTTGCCTTTTCAGATGGGTTATTGCAACTCCATAATACAAAACTACTGATTGCTAATACGAGCACCTTTTTCATATTTTAATTGTTTTTTTCAATCATTTTTAAAATACCTTCTAAAACTGCTTTTCCATCTTTCACAAGATTAGACTTATGCCCTGAAATCTTCCATTTCAAAACAGTCATCCGAATTCCACCAATGATAATTGTTGTTAGGATAGGGACATTTATCAGTTTACTGTATTGTCCCGTTTCCTGGCCTTTTTTAATATTGGAACAAACGTATTCCTGCATCAAATCCATTATTTCAGAAACTTTAATACTCAACGCCGCATCAAAATGAAAAATACTTTCAGCAAAAATTACACTGACAATTGCCGGTTTATTGGTAAATGCTTGTAATTGAGAATTGAAAATGGCTCTTAATACATCCCCGGCTGTAGCATCCGGTTTATGTGAAATTCCATTGATGCGACTTTTCATTTCTGCCTTGAAGTATTCCAATAAACTCAGCAGAATTTCATTTTTGCTGCTAAAATGACGATATAAGGCAGGTTCAGACAATCCAATATCCGTCGCAAGCGTCTTTATCGTCAGGTTCTGAATGCCATATTTGGAAATTCTATCTGTTGCGGCTTCCATTATTTCAATTTGTCTGCCTGTAAACTGTTTCATTTTTTTTCTTAAACAAATTGTTAGTTAATATTCACTCACAAAATTATAAATAAATTTAAAGCAGGCAAAATTTTTTAAATAATAAAGTTTCGGTAATACTTAAGCCACTTTAGGCAAAGGAAATTTGGCGTTTTGAGATTTGCGAAACATTGGCTATGTGTGTACAATTGAAATTCGCCAATTTGAAAAGGTAGAGTATTATATTTTTAAAATCGTAAGATTTTAATTGCTGTTCACAATCATTGTGTTTTTCCAAAAATTCCTGGGTGTTTTCTTAGTAATTAAGCTCAACTCTCTTAGTTTGTCAATAGTAAAGAATAGTTACCAAATTGGGATATTTTCTTTTTGTTACAATCGTTTAAGGGTAAGAATCGTATTTCTGCCAACGGTACGCATTGGCGATGGCGGGGAATTCGTTGTTCGTCCAGCCTGGTACAAATGCCCAATTGAAAAACTAGAGTTGAAGTTAAGAACTAAAGCTGAATAAAGAACGTAGAGCCGGAACCGCTGCTGATAGTAGCACATAGCTGATGTTTCATTGTCCAGCCCTGCATTTGCAAATACTTTTGTTGTAGGCTGGGCTTCTCTATCTTGGTTTTAATGTTATTAGTAACTGATAGTTGTTATTTTCTACTTTATGAATTTCAACTGTCATTGGCGCTTCTATATTGTCAAAGACTTCATTGTCATTGTATAAAAAAACATTTCTCCACCTGTCAGTATCTTTATTAAACTCTTTTTTGGGGAATAATCTTATTGCTCTTTTATTTGGCAGTTCAGGATACTCAACAGTGTAAATAAGTAATTTATCGCCTTCTGAAAACATTTTTTCTCCTTTGCCCGCAAAAAATTGTTCTGTTCCTTGAACATCTTGACAAATCTCAATTCCCCATAGTTTTGATGGTAGTTCAAGACTGTCTTTGGTTACTCTTTTATCTGGTATCAGTACAACATTAATTCCTTTTTTAGCCGAAAGTGGTGTTAGGGTAACACTATAGGAATGTTGGTTTGTTAAGTAAATTACCTTGGGATCATCTTTAACAAACGGAAGCCACCCATAACGGTAATGATGATAACCTATAAAACTTGTTGCTAAGTGACTATCTCCCATCATATCAAAACCCATCATTTCTTCATCGTACCAATTAAAAGGTGGAAATGCGTATAATTCATTAGTGCCATAGCTATGCCCAATTTCATGCATCAAAGCAGTATATTTTTTTGTGTAATGATTGGGCAAAAACGTAATCATAGTATTCATTCCTTTGTAATGAATTTCGTGATTACCACAAGGAATATCTTTAGCCCACTTATCTGCAATTTCAGGATTACTCAATATTACAGCAATTGAATTATTAATAAAAGTATCTAAATTGAAAGCAGAATTTAATGCAGCAGCACAATCTTTTGTATAGTCCTGCCAATTCCAATAACTGTCTGTACTGTCTGTTGGAAAATAATATGCAGATGTTTTTGGAAGAGTGACCCACTTTTTTGAAAGTAGAGGTTCAACAGTAAGATTTATAGCTTTGCCTTGCTGCGCAAAAGATTTTTCTAATGTACCATTGCTTGTAACTACACTCCAAATGCTGTCAAAGTTTTTGGTTATTGCTTTTGCGTCAGCCCAATCTACAAACAATACATAAAGTTTAAGTTTATTAGTTGGATTTACAAAGCCTTTGGTAAATGGTCCTTCACTTCCTGCATATAACAGTGGCGGTTTTAAGGAATTGGCTTTTAATGCAAAGTTCTCCCACAATATAGTTTTCTTAGAGCTTATGATTTTTAATATTCCATCATTTCCAACAATTAGTTTTGATGAAGTTGGAAATTTTGTAAATGACTGCCAAACTATAGAATCGTTCTTATAAAAGAGAATGTTTCCATTTTTTAATACCAACTTGTTTACTTTACTCTTAGGTAATATTGAGCCTTCGTCATTTGAATTCCAAATTATTAAACCTTGTTTTTTTATTGTGAAAGTTGATTTTCCAAAGGAAGCTGTAATTTGTCTGTCCTTTGAATATAAAATTTGTCCCAATACAAAACTCTCATTGTTACTTACAAAATACTTTTTATTTTGTGCAAAAGTTGTTAAGGCAAATAGTAGTGATAAAATTAGAGTACTAGAATTCTTCATTACGTGATGTGTTTGTAGTGCTAGAGTTTTGTCAGCCTTGCTTACAACGTCCATGCATTTATGCAGGACTGGAAATAGAATTCCTGTCGCCCGGAACCGCTGCCAAATTTATAACTAAAAGTTCATTGTTAATACTATCGCTCAATAAAGTTCCTTCAGCCCGGACTGCTGTTGAAAGATGTACCACTGCTCATTGTTAGCACTTTAGCCAGGCTTGCATAAATACGAATGTTGCCTGCTGTGTCCTAGATCATTTTCAAGTAAGTTGAAAATCCACGAAGATAGTTTTAGTTATAAGTGTCTTAGAAATTAAATTTTAGCGATAAGGTTGCTGTAGAATGTAATGTTAGCCCTGTGTTTGTTGGAACAGGGTTTTGTTGAATTTCGAAATATGTAGAAGCATTCATTGCTTTTCTTTTATTCCGTTTCGAAGCGATAAATAAAGGAATACTTCCAAGCATTGATGCGCTACCAATAGAGAGCGCTACAAGATAGGGGGTTTCGGACTTAGACCAATCACTACTCACATCCAATATAGCCGCTCCAGCTGCGACTGCAGTGCCTCCTCCAAGCAATATCCAGGCAGTCTTTTTTTGAGTTTTACTTTTTTTTAGGTAGTCTTGACGGGTTAATGGCTGGTTAGGATTTATTTGTTGACCCAATGCATTTGCAGTCACAAAAAGCAACATTGCGTAAATAATAATCTTTTTCATAACAGGTGAGTTTAAGTTTAAAAATAGCGCCCTAATAAGCATTGCAGCTAACGTTCGAGGCTTGCCGCAGGGCTGGTATTTTATGACTGTCCGCCCGGCAACTGAAGCCGATTGAAAAACTGATGTTGAAGTTATGAACTAAAGCTGAATAATGAACGTCCAGCCCTGCTTTTGCAAATACTTTTGTTGGCAGAAGTATGGAAAAGGTTATTATTTGTTAAAGAAAGCAGGCGGTTATTTGTCCGCCCGCTACCTTTTGTAATTTTCTATTTTACATTTTTTCTATTGAGCAATTTATACACCGCTAGTACTGATAGGATAAAGCCATTAATTATGAACATCCATTTGTATCGATATAGTTTGGGGTCGAAAAACTCGGCCATTAAGGAGATGCCGACTATTAGAAGTAGAATAGAAAAAATGATATCACTTGACTTTTTCATAAACTCTAATATTGCGGAAGTAAATCCAAATTACTATTCCTGATACATGACACTCCACAGGCAACAGAAATTGAAAATGAGCCAGCACCAACGCCACGAGGTTGTGCAAACCCAGATGCTGCGTTTGTACCCATTAACAATGTTTGACAAGTTGTATTCTGAAAGCATGCTATATGGGCATCGCTTACACAATCTTGTGTACATGACCACCATGACCTCTCGAGTTGAGTTCGGTCGACATCATAAGAGCTACTCGGTTCAATTGTAGAATTAATGACAACCCCGCTATCAACAGTAATTGAGCCTAAATCGACATTATCGTAAGAAGTGAAATGATTCGTATAACTACCGTCTGTATTTTGCGTTGGTTTTACAATGCAATGAAAGACACGTCTATCTTCAAGAAGAAGACTGATTAGGCCTCCACTTTCTATTCCATTGTTATATATTTTCGTGTAGTAGAACTGGTAGATATTTGTATCTTTATACATATCATAATATGTTGTCGTAGAATAATCAATAAATTCATTTGATGTGTCCTGTTGTTGTAAGCTCCCCCTTTTTAGTACACTTCAAAAGTAGAAAAATAGTTTCATTATTTAATTGTTTGTTTGTTCCTGCTGTTGGGCGTAGTGGAGCGGAGGCGTAGCCGAAGCGTAACGGAGCCCAACAGCAGGAATATTTTTTTGTGCATACTTTTCTCTATACATTTTTGGAGATAACCCTCCCAGTGCATCATGAGGCCTTAGGCAATTATAATCATCCACCCATATTTGTGTAACCTCTCTCACTTCATCAATATTATCAAACAGATAGGCATCTAAAATGCCTCCTCTGTATGTTTTATTAAATCGTTCTATATAGGCGTTTTGAGTAGGCTTGCCTGGTTGTATGTATTTAAACTCAATCTCATTGGCTATACTCCATGCCTGCGCCAGTTTTGCTACAAACTCAGGACCATTATCCATCCGTATTTTTTGTGGCTTGCCATAGCGGTTAATTAAATGTTTAAGCACCCAAATTACCCTGCTGCTTTTTAATGAATAGTCTGTTTCAATAAATAATACTTCACGGTTATAATCGTCTATTACATTAAATGATCTAAACTTAGTGCCGTTGCTAAGTGCGTCACTCATAAAATCTATACTCCAGGTTTGTGTAAAACAGTCAGGTATAGCCAATGCTTCTTTTACTCTTGCTGGCAACCGTTTCTTTATTTTACGGCGCAGTGGCAATCCCATCTGTTTATAAACTCTGTGTAATTTTTTATGATTAACAATGGTGCCACTATTTCTAATGCGGCCATAACACTTCCAAAAGCCTTCCACAGGGCTTTGTTTAGCAAGCTCTTCCAGTCGCTGAATTAGGTTACCATCATTTTTAATGGAATGATACTGCAGGCTGCTCCTGCTTAGTTTTATTAATCGACACGCCTTGCCGATGTCTTTTGGTCGTTCTAAACGCACTGCCTGAACAATGCATTTTTTATCGCAAGGCTTTAAAACTTTTTTTCAATAATCCATTTAGCAGTGTCAAGCTCCATCGCCAGATTGGCGTACATCCGTTTTAACCGGCTGTTTTCTTCTTCCAGTTCTTTTATTCGTTTTAATTCGGTGGCCTCCATACCTCCATAGCGTTGCCGCCACTTGTACAACGTTGCCTTGCTTAAACCATGCTCCCGGGTAATTTCTTCTGCGGTTTTGCCATTGTCAAACTCTTTAAGAATGCCTGCAATCTGGGCAGGACTGAATGTGCTTCTTTTCATCTTTTACGTTTTTTAAAGTTACAAAATGTGTCTACTTTTAAAACGTACTATTTTTGGGGGAGCTTACACAACAATACCTTTTCAGAATAATTTTCAGGTTTGAATTTATTTTGCAATTCTTCTAATGTATAGTTTTGGACGTAGGAAATTGTCCAAATAGACATAAAGATTAATAAGGAAAATATTTTTTTCATATAATTAAAAAGTTTTTATTTTTTGCAGTTTGTTTAGCTACACTTACCGCTAACGTTTTGCGGGTTTAAGAAGTTGGCGATTTCGGAGCACAAAACTGTCAAGCCACCACAAATGTTGATGCGAGGTAGAATGTTCAATTAACCACTGATTCGCCAATTTCTTAAACCCGCTGTTAGCGGTTCGGGCTTCTCCTTCGGTCGTCATAGTTGCCGGAATTGGTCAGCGTTAATAATGTTTTGAAGCAGGCTGTATGAAGCCGAAGGTGCTGTCCGTGAAGATGGGTGATAGAAGTCAATTACTTTGGCGTTTTTGTGTCTGCCGATTGCAACACCATAACCACTATTGACCCAATTAACTTCTGGAAAAAGTCCGTTGCGAAGTTCTTTCCAAGAAGTTCCTGTAATAATGATGTCGGGAGAAATGATGTCAATTTGTTGATGCAAAAAGTCAAAGTTTTTTCCTAAATGCTCAATCATTCGGTCGTATTCAGAGTTGCCAAGTCCTCCCGATTTTTTGATATTCATAAACGCAATACTTTGGATTGCCTTATGAGCAGAACCTTTGTTTGCCCAAATGTCGTCATACTGTGGAAAGCTATTGAGCAGTCCGTAACTCCATTCGGAAATGCGATAAGAAAAAGTGTAAGCAATTTCTTCACGCCACCATACTCTAAAATCCCCTGCGTCTTGTTTTGGATTGTTCGGCTCTTTCGCAATAAACAAAATTTTTGTCGGTGCGGAAACATATTGCGGTTCGTCCACAATGCCGTCTTTAACAAACTTTCCTTGATATTCAGGAATAGCTTTTTCCCACCTGTCAAAAAGGTCGTTAAGTAACTCCGTCTTGCTCGTCATTGTCCGCTTAACCAAGTCCACCTTGAATTTCAATTTTTTGTTGGTTGCCACATTTTGAGCAACGGAATGATGAAGTTGATTTTGAACTTGATGATGAAGAAGCAGTCATTGTCGTTGTGCTGCTGCTCACATTACCACATTTCTCACATTTCTGTTTGTAAGAAATTCGCAGTCCGTCTTTTTTAACGATGACTGCTCCTTGAAGTGCTACTGGCATAATTGTCAATTTTTATTTTGCCTGCCTACTCTGTTCGGTTTTCGGCTTCCCCGTTTTTGGTCGGAACTGTCGTCACAGCCTGACCGCTAACGTTCGAGTATTTGCGAAGGCGGGGAATTCATTGTTCGTCTGCCCGGTACAAATGCCCAATTGAAAAACTGAAGTTGAAGTTATGAACTAAAGCTGAATTTTGAACGTCGAGCCCGAACTGCTGCTGATGCTTGCATAGCGCTGATGTAACATTGTCTAGCCCTGCTTTTGCAAATACTTTTGTTGGCAGAAGTAATTTATAAAATAGTCGCTTGAATGATTTTAAATTCAAGCGACTATAAGTTTAAAGAGAATATTTTAATATTTTTTCAGCAAAAATAGAAATAACTGCACAAGTTGCAAGTATTAAATAAACCCAATTTTTAACATTCAGTTTTTCTTTGTATTTTATTAGCTCATAATATTTTATTAAAAGTACTGGAGTTAATAAAAGTGCAAATATAAAAGGAAACATATTCATTATTTAAAAGTTTATATATTAACCCCACATACAATCTACAAAGCTTCCTATGGCAATTGCTGCTCCAAACCATCCTAAGTACCGTGTTGCTACTTTTCCTACGGCTCTTAAAATAACTTGGCGTGAAGCACCTGCCCAGTTTGCACCTAATTCTGCTAAAGCTGTGAATCCTAAAGCCTGAAAAATACAATTTGCAACTTTTGTAGTTTGAATATTACTTATACCAACCTGCATTTTTAAATCCATTAAACTGTTAGCTGCATGAATTAATTTATAATTTTCCCCTTGTGATTCTAGTTCCGAAACTATATCACTATATCCTTCGTTAATTAAATAGGTTCTAGCTGAAGTAATTGCAGAAGAAATGCTACTACAAGTATGAAAAAATGTTTCTTGACCAGAAGAAGAAGCAGATCTAAAAGGACCGCCAATGATAAGATTTTCCGGATCTTGATATAACCCATAAGTATTTCCTCCACTAGATAAACATGTATATGGGAGTGGAATTGGTTCAGGCTCTGGTTCGTTCTTTGCCATTGGTTTTTTTAAACTTCTTGCAATAGCAATAAGACTGGCTTTGTAAATTTCGTCATTTTGCCCCCATTTCGGAGACTCGATATTCGGGTTTGAAGGAACCTCCATTGTGGAAATAGGTTTTAAGTCCTTATCCTTTTTGCAAGAATTCAAAGAAAGAATTGCAAAAATTAATACAGTTAGTGAAAATAATCTACGCATTTTTTTAAAAAATTAATTTATTCCTACCTCCAGATTTGGCACTGTGTCGGATTATTCTGCCCGTTAGCAGTTAGAATTTCACTCTTGCATATTCTGTCGAAGTAATTATTGTTTCAGGGTTTCTTAATGTCCTGCATTTTACTTTCAAAGTTAGAAAAGTAGCTATTTTATTTCTGCCAACGGTACGGCTTGGCGATGTGGCGGCATTTGAAAATCGTCAGACCGAACCGAAGCCGAATAGAATTACTAATGATGAAGATAAGTACAAAAGCTCAATAGTAAAAGTCCAGCCCGGACTGCTGCTGATAGCGAATAAAAAGCTGATGAAATGCACGTCAGCCCTGCTATTGCCAATGCGCTTGTTGGCAGAAGTAAAGGAAAGGTGCTACAATTTAATTTTGCAGCACCTCTGGAATAGTCATCAGTCATCAACAAAACCCAATTTAATTGATTCGGACTTTTTAACTAAAATGTCAAGTTTAGATTTTAAGATGAATAAGGATTTTGCTTTAATTGATTTGTCTTCAGCTATTATTGTTCTTGAAAACAATATGGGTGTACATCCTAAGCCATTATCAATAAAATCACTATATCTATTTATTTGATATTTAGGGATGGAATCTGAGGTCGATATTAATAGTGTATCATAAATTAAATAACTCTCATTCGAAAATCTACTTTCTTTAGAAGTTGACATAATAAATATGGCTTTTTGAAAGCAATAACCAGAAACATTACCTGTACTATCAATTTCTTTTACCTGACCAGTTGATTTTTCTTCCATAGAGAATTCTAAACGATTCCTTGTTGTTGAAATATATACTTTTCCTTTGTTGAAGTCGTAAAAACTACTTTGCAATGTATCAGCAGTATTGAATAGTAGTATTTGATTATTGTCTATCAGAACAGTTCTTTCTTCAAATACTGTATCACTAGAATGTATTTTATATACATCATATTTCAATACCATATGGTTGACATTTGATTGTGCTTTTAAATTGGAAGATGACATTACAAAAAAGCACAACAATATTGTCTCATATAATTTTTTCATTTTTAAATATTTAATTAGACACATGCACCTCCGGCCATACCTGCAAGTCCAGATTGGTAAGCGGCATCCTGTGCGGCTGCTGTTTCTGCCTGTGTTGGATTGTATCCATTTTCTAAATATTCATCATACGAAATAGCGAACATGCAAATATCAATAATTGTTACACAATCCGGAAAATATGGTTTTTGATAATTTTCAAAAAATTGGTGGTATGGGTTTAATTGGTTCTGCTTTGCATCTAACCAATATTTACTACTACTTCTTGCAATTTCTAATGCTCCTAATAGGCAAAGCTGTTTAGTGGCGGTAAAAGATTTTGAAAGGATTTCTGATTTCAATTTATTAAATTGTTTATTAATTTCATTGAAATCTTGAGATGAAATTGTTATGCTGACAATTTGTTTCAATATATCTTGTTCATACTCACTTTTATATGCAAAATGATTAGTTATATAATTCTTAAAATCATATATTCCCCTTTTATCAATGGCAAGTTTTGTATCGAAATAATTTAGTTCAACCCCTTCCATTTTTATTGAATAAATTGCATATCTATATTGTTCTTTTGTCAAAAGTGCTAAATTATTGGTTTTCCCAACCTGATCAATTAAATAGCTGTGGATAGCTCCAGCATTATCAGATAATTTTGAGAGATTATGTAAGCGTCCCCTTTTTTCGGTCAATCCAAAATTAGAGTTTTCTGTTCAGCTTTTTGTTTTTTTAATACTTTATCCACTAACCGGCTCTCTTCAATTTGAAAAGGATTTCCGTTCGCCGTTTGTGGATAAAGCTTTTGTGCATATTTTGAACATTGGCACCATTTTTCAGCAAACATCAGAGGCGATTGATATTGTAGGGATTTGTGCGGCCTCTCTGTGTTGTAATCCTGTCTCCATTTCTCACAATGTTCCCTTACTTCTCTCATTGTTGTAAATATATATGCGTTTAATAATTCACGGCGTATGCTCCCGTTTTTTCTTTCAATAAAAGCATTCTGCATTGGACGACCTGGTTGTATAAACTGAAGTGTAATGTGTCGCTTACTGCACCACTCTTCTAATTTATGACTGATAAATTCAGGACCGTTATCCATCCTGATATTGGCAGGGCAACCCCGCTCTTGTACCAATCGCTCCAGCACCCTTATTACTCTTAGAGTAGGCAATGAAGTGTCAGTTTCTATTGCCAGAGATTCCCTGTTAAAATCTTCCAATACATTAAACAGGCGTATTTTTCGGCCATCCTGTAAACTATCATTCATAAAGTCTATGCTCCACATTTGGTTAAAACTTGTGGGTAGTGTTAAGGGTTGCTTTATCCTTTCCGGTAAACGTGTTTTGGGCTTGCGCCTGATGTTTAAATTCATTTTCCTATATACACGCCTCACTCGCTTATGATTCCAACCATAGCCACGGTTGCGCAGTCGATAAAAGCTTTGCCAAAAGCCAATAACCGGATGCTTCTTCACAAGTCCTTCAAGGGCATCCTCTATCTGAGAATCATCTTTTGTTTTAGCTGTATATTGAAAACTGCTCCGTGGTAGCTTCACGATTTTGCAAGCCTTGCTAACACTACAATGTGCTTCTTCTATTAGTTGAAACACAGCTTCTCTTTTGTCAGCAGGCGTTATAACTTTTTTCGATAAAACCTTTCATTGCCCGGTTCTCGAAAGTGAGCTCCGCTACTATTTTTTTGTACTGCGATAACTCCGCTTCCATTTCTTTTATGCGCTTTACATCACTGGTTTCCATGCCGCCATATTTGGCTTTCCAGTTGTAAAAGGTAGCATCGCTAATACCCAACTCACGGCAAACATCCTTGGCAGGTATGCCGCTTTCCTGTTTCTTAATTGAAGCCACTATCTGGCTTTCGGTAAATCTTGTTCTTTTCATAATTGACAATTTTAAAATTAAAGATTATTCTCTAATTTCAAACTGCCGAAGATTGGGGACGCTTACAGTTCCATTTGAATACCAGAGCGGCATAAGCATCAAGGGCAAACACCGGGTGCATAAGATGGCAAACAAAAATTTAAAATCCTTGCTCCATCTGTGTGCCATATCAGCCATAAAATATGTGCAGGAAATAAAGGATTATTTTAACCGGAAAGTAGAAGAGGGTAAACATAAAATGAGCATCATCAATGCTATCAGAAATAAACTTGTATTAAGGGCATTTGCAGTAGTTAGGAATGATAAACCGTTTGTGGAAAACACCTGTTTCACCGGTGAATAAAAACACAAAATTATATTTTTTTAGTCCATAGAAATCAGCCGGAACAATAGCCGAACAGAGAACCAAAAGTTGAAGAACGTATTCCGTCTGCCCGCATTTTTGCCAACCTGCCTGTTATATGCATACTTGATTGGATTAAGAGCACTGTTTGTGATTGCAATAGCGAAAAAGGTTTGAATAAAATGTAATCGCTTTGCAGTCCCATGCTCTCTGTCTGCCATGGTATAAAAGCGGCTTTGAAAATAGTTGCTGAATAGAGTTTCTGAAGCCACTGTTTAGATAATAATTTTAAGGTTTCCCTTTACTGAAGCTCAACAAAATTGTTGATGACGCTGTTCAAAACAAGTTGCATATAACGGTTGCGGCTTTGTGCAGGAGCGGCATTCGAAGACGGAACTTTCGATTTACCACCAACCTAAGCAAAAACCGCTTGGGATTTTTCTAATTTAATTCTTTTGAGCAAAAAACAAGGGGTTTTTTGCGACAATCAAAGCTGAAACCTTGATTTTAACCGTTAATCCGCTCTTGCACAAAACCGTTTGTTGGCGGTAGTGATTCTTAGTACAATACATCTCGAATGCTTTCAGTTCTGTCAAAAACTTTTTTTGCAAAGGGGCAAAGTGGTATGATTTTTAAATTGTTTTTTTCGTGCGTATTCAACGGATTGCATTACCAATTTCTTTCCATACCCTTTTCCTCCATAGACTTCTTCAACACCTGTATGGTCAATTATAAATTTTGTTATACCTGCCCACGTGAAAGTCATTTCGCCTGCAAATGCTCCGTTTTCATAGATTACAAACCTTCCTTTTTTTCCGTTGTCTTCTCTTTCTATTTTTGTTTCCATTTTTTAGTCTTTTTTGATGCTCAATGCTCCTGATGGACACTGGGCGACTTGTTCGATTATTTCTTTGGTAGTGGCATTTTCGGGTTTTATCCAAGGTCGTTCTTTGGGGTTATAGACTTTGGGCAATGTTTTTGCGCAAATACCGGAATGGATACACTTTTCGGGTTTCCATAAAATGGTAATTTCTCCGTTAGAATATTCTTTCGTTTTCATCGTTTAAGGTTTTAAATTTTTCTCAATTCTTGTGTCCGGGACTATCCAAATTATAGCTACTATGAATAAAATTCCCACGCTGATGATGGGTGTAAAAAATGAAATGATGATTCCTGCAAGGTATAAAATTATGGAAAGATTCTCCTTTTTTGTATTTACAACGGCTGTGCCAATTTTCGAATCTTTTCCCTCGTTTTTTAAAATGGCTTTCATTAAAAAGGCATAAGCCACGGCACACAATAAAAGATTAATTCCATAGAGGGCTACCGGGTTTTGGGCAAAATGGTTTTCTCCCATCCAAGCGGTTGTAAACGGGATGAGGGATAGCATAAACAACAGACTTAAATTTGCCCACAAAATAGCTCCGTTCACTTTTTCCGTTGCCTGAAATAAATGATGGTGATTATTCCAATAGATGCCGACATAAATAAAACTAAGTAGGTAAGAGATGAACTTTGGAATCAAAGGTTTTAACGCATCAAAGCTTGAAACTTCCGGTACGGATAGTTCCAATACCATTATGGTGATGATGATGGCCAAAACGCCATCGCTAAATGCTTCCAATCTTCCTGTTTTCATCTTGTTTATTTTAAAAATGGCTTTCGGCCGAGGTCGAAAGCCATATAGGTTAATCTTCTAAATAACCAAATTTTCCGTTGTTGAAATCATTGAAGGCTTCAATCAACTCTTGTTTGGTGTTCATTACAAAAGGACCGTGTGCGGCAATAGGTTCATTGATGGGTTCGCCACTCAATACCAAAACAACGGCATCATCGGTTGCTTCGATTTCAAAAGTTTCTCCATCATTTGCCATAAGTGCCAAATGGTCTGTTGGCGTTTCTTCCATACCATTGACTTTAATATTCCCTTCCAAAACAAGTAAAGCCGTGTTGTAGTTGGCAGGAAACTCAAAAGTTGCTTTGCCGCCTTTGTTTAATTTGGAGTTGAACATATGTATTGGCGTGAAAGTTGAGGCCGAACCTTTGGTTCCTTTGTATTCGCCAGCAATCACTTCAATAACACCGGCTTTGTTTTCCAATTCATAGCGTTTGATATCAGCATATTTTATGGCTTGATACTTTGGTGCGCTCGTTTTGTCTTTTTTGGGCAAGTTGACCCAAAGTTGCACCATTTGAAAATCGCCCCCTTTTTTGCTCCATTCTTCTTCATGGTATTCTTTGTGAAGCACACCACTTGCAGCTGTCATCCATTGAATATCGCCCCTATCAATAATTCCACCGCCACCGCTGCTGTCGTGGTGTTGCACCTTGCCCTTGTATGCAATAGTTACGGTTTCAAAGCCTTTGTGCGGATGAACGCCTACGCCTTTTGGTTTGTCCGATGGTGGAAAGTTATAAGTTGAATTATAGTCCAACATAATAAAAGGATCCATACGCTGCATATCCATTCTATATCCGCTTGGGATAAAATTGTGCACTCGAAAACCATCTCCAACAAAATGGGGCTCTCTTGGGCTTGCTACTAATTCTACTGTTTTTGTTTTCATAATCTCAAATTTTTATAGTGTAAAATTAGTCTCAAAGCAGCATTTGTGCATTGATGTATGGTAAGAAACTAATTTTTAAAATTTTTTTGTGCCAATTCCTTCCGCACACGACTTAAACTTTCTGGTGTAATCCCCAAATAAGAAGCGACCATTGTTTGTGGCACCCTCAACAGAATATCAGGGTACATTTTTATGAATTGTAAATATCTATCTTCCGCCGTAGCGCTCAATAATAAATTTACTCTGTTCTGCAAATGACGAATATGGTTGTGAAGCAATTTATTGTTGAAATCTGAAAAGGAAGGGATTTTTCTGAAAGCAAATGAATAAATTCCTCATTTATCATTGCTGCTTTGCTATCTTCCAATGCTTGGATATAATAAGCAGATGGTTGGTTGAAATAGGTGCTTTCCCTATTGGTTACAAACCAATTTTCGGGCGCAAAAGTCAGGATATGTTCCCTGCCTTTTTCATCAATTGAATATTGTCGCAAAAGTCCTTTTTCCACAAAAAAAGTATGTGTGCAATGTTCATTTTCACGAAGTAGGAATTGGTCTTTTTTAAATGTTTTTGTGGTGCAGTTTTCAACTATTGACGAAATTTCTTTTTCATCAATGTCAAGATTTGAGGTCAGATATGTTTTTAAGTTGAAACTGTTCATTTTTGCTCGGAATGTTGTTTATCATTACCGCCAACGGTTTGGGTATTTGCGAAGGCACGGCATTTGAAAACCGTCAGCCGAATATATGCACAAAAGTTGATAGTGGCACAAATGGTCAATTACTTTCGTCAGCCGTGCTTTTGCAAATACCTTGTTAGCGGCTGGCGTTTGGGTCTTCAGATGTCAAATTTATCACTGTAATCTGTGTATTTGAAAAACCATTTATGAGGTTTGGGTTTACCTATTTCTTGATTTTTGATATTGTCTTACCAACTGATTTAGTTGGCTTGTCCATATCATTTATCGCAAAGTCAATTGCTTCTTTAATTAAATCTTTCACTTTTTGGTTTCTATAATCACTCGTCTTTTTTATGTCTATGTGTCTGATTAAATTGCCTGTACCTGTTAAGAGTTTGTTTGGGTTTTTCAAGAGAGTCCCTTTGTTAAACCCCAAGTTTAGGTGATTTGTATAAATAGGTAACATACAAAAAGCGTCAGATAACTTTTCAGATACTGAATAAACTGCTGTCAAGGCGTGAGTGTGATACACTAATTCATTACTATCTGGATACAGTTCCAAGATAAATTGTCGCAAGTCACGAAACAAGTCAATGACATCTGGGTTTTAAAGTCCAACAAGAATTGAAAGTCGGGGTGTATTGGTCTTGATTTTGTCATCCTGCTGAATTATCGTATTGCATTGCACAAATCAGGTTTCCTTCCGTGTCCAAAAACTTTGCAATGTAACCAACATAAGGAATAGCAGTCTTTGGCATTAAAACTTGCCCGTTATTTCTTTTTACTTTTTCAATTGTTTGGTCAATACTTTCAACACCAATGGTACATTCCAATCCGATTATTTTGTCAGGAATTGGGGAATATCTCCTTGATTGTAAAGCTCCAATTAATTCTCCATTTTCGGTTTTGTCGGCTTTGATTTGAAAAAAGTCGGATTGTCCGTAAGAATTGAAGCCCCAATCAAATACTTTGTCATAAAATATTTTTGCCCGTTCCATATCATCAATATGAATAGCAAAATGTGTCATTTTATTTTTCATTTTATTAAATTTAATTGTTATCAAGTTGGCTTAAATTACTACATCGTGTATCATAGCTACTCTGTTTTTGAGTTTGAAAGTTTTGATTATTTGCCATTGCTCTCCGTCAATTTGCTCAATCAATGAAATAGTCTTAAAGTTAAACTTTGAAGGCAATGGCATGGTTTTTATCGTTTCAAAATCCAAATTAGAGCAGCTTGAATTTCTTGGGTGCATTAAAGTAATGTGTGGAATTTGTACTTGTAAGTTATTTTGCGTTCCACTCAAAATCATTTTTCTTAAAACATTAAATTCTAAATTGTCCCCTATTGACGGTAGCAAGATACCTTTTCCATTGTTAAATAGCGTTGGTAGCCCAAATTGAATATTAAATGGTGGCTGTTCTAAATTTTCTAAATTTTCAATCACTTTATCCAAATCCTGTATTTCATTTTCCCTGCAAATTGTAACGTGACACTTGATAAGCTTTTTTTGCAAAGGATTGTACTTATCTCGGATTGCTTCTATTTGTTTGGCTTCTGTCTCCTCAACAAATAATGTCAATTGTCTGCGAATATTATTCATACCTGAATGCATATTTTCATCTACTTTGTAAGAGTTTTTATTGTCATTTTTCCTTTAAATACTATCCAAAATGCAAAACATAGTTCACCCAAAACCATTGGTATGGCTAGTATGTTTTCTAATAGATTAGCGGTATCATACTTTCCAGGAACAAATATTTTCATTGAATTGGTTGCCAAATAAGAAATTCCAGCTATTAACATCAGATACCAAATAAATTTGGGTATATACTGATGTTTTTTCAATATTAATGCCAATAGAATTAAGTGAATTCCAAATAATATTAATCCTATTGACCAGGTGTATAAAAAGTACTCAAAATTTTGATTTATCTCCAGGCCATGTTTGTTTGACAGTTCAATATTATTTTTCAAAAAAATGATGGCTCTGAAAAATATAACGGTATAGAGAAATCTTAGTAAGGATGTTATAAATGCAAGTTGTGGGTTTTCCTTCTTGAACAATTTAAAAATTGTCCACGATATCAAAAAATCAAGTAAAACAATACAGATGAAACCAATTACCATCCACATATATAGTTCTTGATTTCCCAAAAAGTCAGCTTGTACAAGATCTGGTGAATTGGGCTTGTAAAATTTCGTAAAAACATATCCATACGAAAACCCGGCTAATATTGCCATCAATATGAGTGAATAGCCGGTTATCATTGATAATACTCTGTTCATTATTAACGTAAGGTTTCTATCCGTTCTTTTAACTGAGATGATAAATTGTATTTTTTAATCAGTATTTCTTTTGCGTCTTTACAATAGGTTGATGCTTGACCTCCAATCCATTGTTCGTACCCGAAAGTTTTAATGGTTGCAAAAGGAATCCAAACTTTGTCTTTATCGTTTTTTTCTTGTATTTGAAACTCGCCACACAAAAGGTACATTTTTTCATTGTTGGGGGTTACTGTGTATGCCAATTTAACGTCACGAAAATTAATGGATGAATTGGGCCTGGTTTTATGGAAATCTGATGCCGAGGCATTAATTAAAAATTGAACTATTGAATCAATTTGCATTTCGGATGATTCGCTTTTCACTAATTCAGTTTTAAATTCGGTGTTTGAGGTTTGTGTAGTCTGCGCTGGTGGATTGCTTGTTTTACATGAAATTAACAAGATTGCTGATAGCATTAGCATAATTTTTATTACACTTATTATCTTCATTGTTTATAATTTAAAGTTTGAATTTTCTTTTAATGCTTTTTATTTATTTTCTTTAGTGTAATCTTCAATTTCTCTGTAGTAGCCGAGCGATTCTATTATCGGATTCCATTCCTTTCCCTCAAAAATGACTTTAAACCATTTCTTGTCTTTATTGCTGTAGTTAATATTCAAGAATAGCCAAACACTTATGCAAGTAAATATAAGAGTGATGATGCCATTGATGGTTATGTATGCTATGTTTCCACTCAGGAATGTACTTTCAGATAAATAGAAAGTTGTCCATACGGGTAATTGCAGAAAGAGGATACGGGCACACCAAAGGGTAGAGGATTTAAGATAAGATAGTCTTTTTTGTGTTTTTAAAACACTATCGGCTACATCTACCTGCTGTATAACAACAAGTTGATAGAGATATATGGCTATAGCTATCGCAGTTAAAATAAGCTGTATCGCTGCCGAATAAATAAAAAAATGACTGACCTTGTCATAGGCATACATAAAGAGATTGGTAATAATGACGCTTCCCAACATTACCCAAACACAACCCACCAATAGAGTAAAAAGTTTTATAGGTTTCATGCTGGCTAAGACTGATTTAGTTTTTAGCTTTAATACATCTTGTGCTGTAGCTTTGTTTATAGAGAGTGCTTGCTCCAATTTTTGATCGTATGACTTCCAAAGATTTAAGATTTCTGTGTGTTCCATTTTATTTACTATTTTGAAATTTGACTAATAATATTTTTTTTATTCTGTTTATTTTTGTTCCAACATTTGTTTCAGAAATTCCTATTATTTCAGAAATTTCTTTATGATTTTTTTCTTCGAGGTAAAGTAGCATAATAGCCTTATCTATTTCTTTCAATTCATCAATAAAGACTTGAAGCTGATTTATTTGGTACTCCTTCTCCTTATCAATTTCTATCTCTTGAAAGGTGAATATATTTTCTTCCAAAGGAAGAGAAGACGTTTGCAGTGTCCTGTTTTTTTCGGTAGAACGAAATAGAAATATTTAAAGCAATTCGGTATATCCATGTTGAATATTTATAGTGGTTATCATACTTTTTAAATGATTTCCACAGTTGAAAAATAATTTCCTGTATTAAGTCTTTTCTATCTTCCTCGCTTTTGCAATATGAACGAACAATTTTGTAAAGAATACCCCTATGGTCTTCAATTACTTTTAGAAATGTTTCGTTTAAATCCATATTTATATTTATAATGCCGAATGCCAGTTTTATTGTATTGAAAGACTTGCGGATAAATCACAATACTGTCGTTACAAATTAATTGTTGTGTTTAACTAATTATTCGCAAAGGGGTCAAAAAAATCACAGTCTGACTAAAAATATTTTTTAAGGGGTTGTCTGGATACTGAAAAGTTGTTGGGGTGGTCGGTTTACGCTTGCCGCTAACGGTTTGGGTATTGCCGAAGGCGGGGATTTTTAGCACTAAAGTTTAATCGAAGAACGAATGTCGAACCTTGCACAAATGCACAATCGAAGCACTTCAGCCCCGCTTTTGGCAATACCTTGTTAGCGGCTGCCCATTTAATAGGCATTTAAAATAGCTTCTTCAATTTCATTAAGTACAGATTGTTTGGTTTTGTGTTGGTCTGTTTTCGTAATTAAAGTAGAAAGCAACATAACGACAGAATATTGAAGTTGTCTTAAATGGGTTAATTCAATTTTTTTCTCTTTCCCGTGGTGAATTAGGCTACTCCTTACCTCATACATTGATTTCAAAAGGGCAATTAAATATTTTCTGTCCTCAACTTTTTTAAAAACAAGTTTAGAGCAATATTTACATACTGAGTCAATTATTGGAGAGTTTTGGTCAAGCAATAGAAGTGATTCTAAAATAGTAAATAATTCAACTATTCTCTGATGTAGATTTTTGTTTGAAATTGCATTTCCATATCTTTTAATACTATTAATAATTAACTGCTGTAGCTCAGATAATTCACAAGTTTCTATTTGCAACAGAAAATTGTGAAAATCGGGTGCTTGACGAGAAATAATTCTTTCCCATTCTTTGTCATCTATTTTATGATGGTGCTTAGGCCTTGATAAATTCAATTTTAGATCATCAAGCTCGTTTTCTGCATTGCAAACAAAAACTTCATTTTGAGGGTTTATGTTCACTCTTCTGTCAATGTCAAAACCTAATTCCACGTTTGGAAAGTCGGTTGTTTCTGAACACATTTTCAAGACATCTACCGCTAATGAACACTTTTCAAAAGCAATTTCTTCTCCTCTAGATGATTCAGCTTTTACCGAATAGGCAACATAAACCATTCCTTGATATTTTTTTCTAAATTCTGAAAAATCGTCACGGTATTTTTCTGGGTCTTTCTTTTTATAATGTTCTTCTAAATAATTGAAATATTCTTTTGTGAAAAAGTTGAATGATACTTTTCCGATTTCAAATGGTTTGTTTATGTCTAGATATAAAGTAGGAAAGTGGTATTTAATAGCTTTCAACGAGTTTTCTAATTCATCCATCAGAAAATTAGCAAAAGATTTATCAGCTTTTTTGTTTTTGAAGGTACTGATTAGCCAATCAAATATCTTGTCTTCAATAAATTCTTTGCTAATTACTTGGTTTATACTTTTTTCTTTGTGGATTGTGTCATTTAGTTTTACTAATCTTTTGTAGTTCTCAATGTTTAACCCAATACATTTTCCATTAAAACACTGTTTCTTTGATATTACTGATTCAAAATCAGTTTGACTGATTATAATAGGTGAGTTTACAAGTTTATCTGTCAAATCAAATGGAATTTTTTGATTTGAAGAGCCTGTGTCAGGTCGTGCAACTTTTGATTTTTCTTCTGTTTCTTCAATTAAAGCTAGAATATTGAAGGCTTCTTTTTCTATATACTTCTTTTTCTTGTCATCTAATTTCATTGTTAAACCTGAGGTATTTCGTTTGGTTGGGTTGCCGCTAACGGACAGGTATTGCCGATGGTGGGGAAATAGAATTCCCGTCCGCCGGAACTGCTGCCTGGCTTTTTGCTAAAGATAAATAATAAGAACTAAAGCTGGGCTTTATTCGTCAAGCCCCGAACCACAGCACAATAGAATTACTGCTGCTGATTGTTATTCCGTCAAGCCCCACTATTGGCAATACCAATGTTAGTGGCAGTTTAGGCTAATGCACTTCGTCGGCGAGTGATTTTTCTTTTCAATTCTTTGTTGATTTCGTCCAAGCTATTAAATATTTCGTCAAATGTTACTATCTCAATATTTTTAAAACTATGTCTTTGTAACTGAAAATCCTGATGCCTAGAGAAATTGGGTAACAAAGGTTCAATCATTCCGATAATTAGCTTTGCTTTTGGCTTAGTTATGAAAATATTTAAATCAGACTTCTTTATTCCATATTTTTTAGAAACTTTCTCAGTAATTAATTTTGCAACTTCTAATTTGTTGCTTTCAATCTTAATCAGATATTTTTCCAGTTGGGTACATGCCTTAGTGCAATTATGAGTTAAACAGTAATTGTTACGGTCTTTTCGCTTTGAAATTATGTCCGCACTTGGAGTTTTCAATTCAATCAACTCAATATTGTTGTATATATCAATAGCAATAAAATCAATAGGTCTGCTTTTAGCTTCTTCGTCAATTTGTTCAATGATTGTATCAACCTCTCTAATTACATATTTGTAACTTGGATTAATAATGTTGAAATTGTCTTCAAAAAATGTTTGCCACTTTGATTCATGTGACTTGTGCTTTTTGAGATGTTGTTGATAAAGTTCATTTATATAATCCAACTTGTAAGTGTCTGTCTCTTTAAATAGTTCAATTTTGGAAGCCAAAATATCATAACGCTTCTCATAAAGTTGAAATAGCAATTCATGTAATTCTTTGTCAGATAAATTACTAATAACCTCTTTGAATATTGTTTTTTAAAAGCTGTTGATACAAGCTCGCCGCCAATCTTTACATTGGCAGGAATTGTAATTTTTCTACTCAGAAATTTTAAGGCTTGGGAAAGTGAACTTTGATTTATCTGTTTTTTCTCGGAGTCGAATAAACCATGAATATAATTGTAGTCGTGACTGCTAAGAATAAGATGTTTGCCCACCGCTTTTGTCGTCACCTTGGTTTTCGAATCTGTTGAAAAGTCAATTGTAAATTCAACAATCTTTGGAATAGCCTTTAAGATTTCTAAAATGATATTCCCAAACCCTTTATAAAATGAACCAGTTGTATTATAGGTTCCTTTTAGTTTCGTTAAAGTTGAAATTCCGGTCGCTGTAAAAAAATCAATTGGGAATTCGGCAGTCGTAAAAACTTTAATAACTTTTTTTGACTTGTTAATAGAGCAGCTTAGTTTTTCCCCTGATACTCTTGCTTTAGATTTATTTGCAGCATAATCTGCAGACTTTTGAAGTCCAGTTCCTGTCATGTCAAAACTTTTTGAATAAGTTTTGACGCTGCTTCCGGAAGTAATATTTCGTGTCGAAAAAACTTGACTTGGCATGAGGGTTCAATTTAAATTGCCACTAACGGTTTTGGGCTTGGCGAAGGCGGGATTTATAGCACAAAAGTTCATACGAAGCACAAATGTTGAACCTTGCACAAATGTTTCTACGAAGCAGGTCAGCCCACCTTTTGCCAAGCCCATGTTAGCGGTTCGGCTTTCTTTTCTGTCCACTTTACAAATTGTTAAACCACTCATTTTTTATGTCAACTGTTTCGGTCAACTTGGTGTCAACGCCTAATTTTAATTCTTTCAATTTGTCGCAAAGAAGTTCTCCGTCAATAAGGTCAATTGGTGGTGCACCGTCACGAGTTGCTTCTTTTAATGCTTCTCTTGTAAAAGTTCCTGTCGTGATTACAAGTCCTTTGTCCGCCCGACCTTGCATTGCACCTCTAAAGTCACGGATTTGACTCGGTGTCACCGAACCTTTATAACGTTTGCATTGAAAAATAACGTGGAAACTTAATAGTCCGCTTACTCTTACAATTCCTTTTCCATCAATTCCACCGTCACCGGATTTACCTGTAACTTCAACTTGAAAAAACCGCTCTCTCTTAAAAGTCGTTGTGCAAGTCGCTCAAATGCGGCTGGTGTGATATTGTATAGAACGTTCAATAATTTTTCTTTCCATTCTTCTGTGTTGTCAACTTCGTTTGTTACTTCTTGTTGAATTTCCTCCTCAGTTGTCTTGGTGGTTTTTGTCTTCGGTTGAGTTGGTTTGTCTTGTTCTCTAACTGCTCTTACAATTTCTATATGGTCAAGTTTCGTAACGTCAATGTCTGCTTTGGATAATGCCCAAATACCTCTACTTGAATTTTCTAATAGTCCGAACTTTTTCAAGTATGTTCTACTCCAAGCAAGTCGGTAATCTACTTCAATAGTTGTCCCTTCGTCACCGTGCGGAATTTGCAAAATGTCGTCTGGTATGTTTGCAATTTCATAAACTTTTGTGTTTATCTCTTCAACTGTCCCCGAGCCACCTAACTCAATAATTGCCTTAACTGTCGGAACGATAAGTTCGTCAAATGAAGGAAGGTTACTATTCTGTTTTTTTCTTGCCATTTATGTCTGTTGTTTCTTATTTGGTGTCGTTTTTTAAGCTGACCGCTAACGGTAGGGCTTTGCGTTCGGCGGGGTATTTGGAAAACGTCCAGCCGGAACTGAGGCCGATGTAAGTTACAAAAGTTGAAAATATATTCTGTTGCTCATCCGTGTTCCGTTAGCTGGATATGCAGCCGATATTAGTACAAAAGATCAGGATTTATTCGTCGCCCCCGCTGACGCAAAACCTCGCTGTTATGCGCTTTTGTTCGTCAGCTTGTTTCTCAATGTCTTTTCATTTTTCAGTTGACATTCCCAAATGCGAATTACTGTCCACCCATTTGATGTAAGTGTTTTATTAACGGTTCGGTCTCGTTTTTTGTTACGGGAAATCTTTTGTAGCCAGTATTCTTTATTGTCTTTGGGTTTTGTGTTGCGACAGTTGTGTCCATGCCAAAAACAGCCGTCAACAAAAACTACTTTCTTTGCCAATGGGAAAACAAAATCAGGTCTGCCAAATAAATTGTAACTCCTACGCCAGCCTTTAATTGAATTGTCTTTGAAGAATTGAATGAGCTTTAGTTCCGTTGATTTGTTGCGATTACTTTTTACTTGTCGCATTATTTGGCTTCTCTGTTCTTTTGTGAAAGTGTCAGCCATTTTTATGAGTTACTGTTATCCAGGATTTATCAAAACCAAGTGCTTTTAAAATTTGTTCTTTGTCAAGAGTTTTGGGCTGCTTGATATTGATAACTAAACTTTTTTCTGGAACGTCTTCAATAATTGTAAACTGTGAACCATGAGGCTGCCATGTAAAACGATGCTCACCTGTTTTCTTTTCCCTGCCTACAAGATTTTTGTTTTTATTCCATTCCCAAGTAAATAATTCGTTATCATAACGGATAGTTTCAAATTCAAATACTACAACTTCTGAAAGGTCGCCAGATTTAACAAGTACGACAGTTCTTAAATGTTTGAATTTTTCTCTTACTGCTGAAACTCTTTCATTCCAGATATCAAGTATTAAACTTCCAATTGTATTTGGGTTTGCTTTTGTGTCTATACGTTCACCAAATGAATAAATTGGAGAATTACGACCTGAAATAAGGCGAACCTTTTTTTGCGAAGATGGTTTGGTAGCCTTTACAGTTTTAGCTCCCCATGCTGTATTGCCCATTACAACATCGTCAAGTCCTACATTTGAAGGTTTCCAATCTGCCCCTATGCAAGAGGCAAAAATGCTTTCCCAGTCAGAACCCTCAAGTTCTGGTTTGCCTTTTGAAGCAAGCAGATAAATTAATTCTTTACCAAGAAGGAAAGGGAAATCCTTTGGAAACTCATTTAATGGAAATGCAGCTACTGATTTATTTACTGTTCTAAGTTTAGGAGATTGCTTGCTCATTATTTGCTGTTATATTCAACTTCATATTCTCTCAATACATTAGTCATATCAAGAGTTGTTGCAACATACGGCAATAATTTTAAAATAACAGCTTTCACCATGTTTACAGGAACTGCATTACCCGCTTGCTTTCTTGCCTGTGTGTCGTTAGTAATTATTTTATAAGTATCAGGGAAACCTTGTAAACGGAACATCTCTCTTGGTGTCAAGCGCCTTTCACCGTTTACAAGTAAATAGTTGTATGAAGCACCAGCCCGTAATGCACATGAGTATGGATAAGAGCAAATGTTTCCTGCTTTGTTTTCATGCCAAATGGAAAGTTTGTATGCTGGCTTGTGGGTTTCTTTTCTTTTCTTTTTATGTAGTCAGAGGCGTAATGTTTTTTATCTATCTTCTTTTCAAGAATTTCATTCAATGGTTTGAAGGGTCTTATTGGTGATGGATAAGAAAACAAAATCGGTTCTTTGTGTCCAACGATTATTACTCTTTCTCTTTTTTGGGGTAATCCATAATCCAAAGCATTTAAAACTGTGTATTGAACATGCTGATAGCCTAATCCTTTCAGTGTTTTAATTATTACTTTTAACGTTTTTCCTTTATCGTGTCCAACAAGCTGCTTTACATTTTCAAGTACAAATGCTTTTGGTTGCTTTTCTTTAATGATGTTTGCAATATGAAAAAAGAGTGTTCCTCTTGTGTCGTCAAAGCCTTTCATCTGTCCAATGATGCTGAATGGCTGGCAAGGAAAACCTGCAAATAAAATGTCGTGGTCAGGAATTGATTTAGGGTCAACCTTTGTGATATCACCTGTCGGTCTGTGTCCAAAGTTAGCCTCGTAACTGTCTTGGCAGTATGGGTCAATGTCTGATGAAAAAACGCATTGCGGTATTAGGTCGTTTTCAATACAGGCTTGGTCCATAGCGACACGAAAGCCGCCGATTCCGCAGAATAGGTCAATGAAGCGAAGTTTTTCCATTTGTCTAACGAATTAGTTTTGTCAAATTTAGTGTGGTTTGAGGAATAATTAGCAACATTTTGCTAAAATATTTAGGTCGTCCCAATGTTAGGGAATGTCCCAATACAATTGCGCATAACGGTTTACGTATTGGCGATGGTGGGGCATTTGAAAAACGTCTGCCCAATATTTGCACAAATGCCCGATAGAATCACAAATGTTGAGTTTACAACTGTCAGCCCCCACTATTGCCAATACGATGTTGTAAGCATACCCTTCTATTTAAAATGTAAAGAGCCTAGTTAGTACAAGACTCTTTACATTATGTGCTTTATAAAATTTTGCTATTGAATAATTACCTGCTGCTTTTCTTTATAATCTTTGTCGGAAATTTCTATAAAATAAGTGCCGGGCAGCAGGCCACTAATATTGAGCGTTGCCTGTTTAACGCCTTTTGTTTTTTGGTATAGTTTTACATTGCCCACTAAGTCGTATAGTTTTATTGCTCTTATTAATGGTTGTTTTAAATTTTTATTTTTTGCCTGGCCATTGCGATAATCGCATGGAGGAGGTATGTTGGGCACTTCAAGTTTTAAAGCATCTTTTGCAGGATTGGGCGAAACGATATATTGCCTGCAACCGCCGCCACCACCGCCGCAACTGATAGACCTAAAGCCAAAATCGTAACTGGCGCTTCCGCAGCTATTTGCCGCCACTATTCTAAATACGGCAGTTTGACCCACGGCCCAAAAATAAAAATTAAGGTTGTTGCCCACCTGGCTCCAATTGGTATTGGATGGCGAAGCAGCTATCCGGCTCCAGGTTACCGAACTGGCGCCGGTTACGGGCATATTGGTATACGTGTTTTGATAATTGCATACATCATTGTAGCTGGAGCTGTTGCCTGTCCATGGTTTTAAAAGTGGGCTATTGGCGCCAATAATTGGTGCGCCTGCAACAAGGGCAAGGGTTTTTACAAATGTGGAGCCACATTGAGATATTGTTGCGGTAATGGTAACCTGGCCATTGCCGGTTTTGGTTAATGTTGCAGGGTTGCCGCTTGCAGTAATAGATGCTATACCTGGATTAGATGAGGACCAGCTAACATTACCTGTATAAGCGGTTCCGTTATTGTTTAAAGTAAAAGTAGCCGTACCGGAACAAATCGTGGGGTTGCCGGAAATGGTAAGTGTACCAATAGCCTGTGTAAGCTGGTTAATATTGGTTGTATTGGTTGTTGTTGCTCCTGTATTGCCAGGGTCGAGCCAGTTGCTTAACCGGGTTGAGTTTGTACCGCCACCGGTCCATGATATGTCGAATCTACCATATTCTCCAATAGAAGGAATTTGTATATTACAGAAACAATTATTGTCTCCGATGTTACAAATGTTGTTTTGATTTCCATGTAATTGACCTATTATACGATGATTTTCGTCATACAAAGTGGAGCCTGAAGAGCCATGTTGAACAATTCCTTGGTCAAAAATTGCTCTCCAGTGGTTACTTGCTCCACCAAACCAAGAAACTGATACCGGAGATTGAAAGTCATGACAAATTTTCATTAAATCCCCACTTGGATGATGTATACCTGTAGTTGTAATTGCAGGGTTTGGGTCCCTCGTCCAACCAGAATAGGTCAAACCGGAATTAACAAGTGGAGTTTGATTTAATTCCACAAGGGCAAAATCAGTCGCTTCATTGTTTGCCCGAAGTTGGCAACCATTAAATTGAACATCTTCCCTCCATCCAATATTGGTGTTACAATCAGTACTCCATGTTTGAAATTGAAAAACCCAATTTGAAACGCTGGAATTTAAACAATGGTTTGCGGTAAGTAAATAAGGAATGTTGTTACCGCAAGTATTCATTACTAAGGTTCCTGTACAAATTTCATTGATTCCAGAAACAATCAGGGCAACTGAATTTCTCTCATTTTGCCATCCATTACCAGCGGGACAAAGTACATTTGTAAGCGTCCCCAATCTTCGGCAGTTTGAAATTAGAGAATAATCTTTAATTTTAAAATTGTCAATTATGAAAAGAACAAGATTTACCGAAAGCCAGATAGTGGCTTCAATTAAGAAACAGGAAAGCGGCATACCTGCCAAGGATGTTTGCCGTGAGTTGGGTATTAGCGATGCTACCTTTTACAACTGGAAAGCCAAATATGGCGGCATGGAAACCAGTGATGTAAAGCGCATAAAAGAAATGGAAGCGGAGTTATCGCAGTACAAAAAAATAGTAGCGGAGCTCACTTTCGAGAACCGGGCAATGAAAGGTTTTATCGAAAAAAGTTATAACGCCTGCTGACAAAAGAGAAGCTGTGTTTCAACTAATAGAAGAAGCACATTGTAGTGTTAGCAAGGCTTGCAAAATCGTGAAGCTACCACGGAGCAGTTTTCAATATACAGCTAAAACAAAAGATGATTCTCAGATAGAGGATGCCCTTGAAGGACTTGTGAAGAAGCATCCGGTTATTGGCTTTTGGCAAAGCTTTTATCGACTGCGCAACCGTGGCTATGGTTGGAATCATAAGCGAGTGAGGCGTGTATATAGGAAAATGAATTTAAACATCAGGCGCAAGCCCAAAAAACGTTTACCGGAAAGGATAAAGCAACCCTTAACACTACCCACAAGTTTTAACCAAATGTGGAGCATAGACTTTATGAATGATAGTTTACAGGATGGCCGAAAAATACGCCTGTTTAATGTATTGGAAGATTTTAACAGGGAATCTCTGGCAATAGAAACTGACACTTCATTGCCTACTCTAAGAGTAATAAGGGTGCTGGAGCGATTGGTACAAGAGCGGGGTTGCCCTGCCAATATCAGGATGGATAACGGTCCTGAATTTATCAGTCATAAATTAGAAGAATGGTGCAGTAAGCGACACATTACACTTCAGTTTATACAACCAGGTCGCCCAATGCAGAATGCTTTTATTGAAAGAAAAAACGGGAGCATACGCCGTGAATTATTAAACGCATATATATTTACAACAATGAGAGAAGTAAGGGAACATTGTGAGAAATGGAGGCAGGATTACAACACAGAGAGGCCGCACAAATCCTTACAATATCAATCGCCTCTGATGTTTGCTGAAAAATGGTGCCAATGTTCAAAATATGCACAAAAGCTTTATCCACAAACGGCGAACGGAAATCCTTTTCAAATTGAAGAGAGCCGGTTAGTGGATAAAGTATTAAAAAAACAAAAAGCTGAACAGAAAACTCTAATTTTGGATTGACCGAAAAAAGGGGACGCTTACAGATAAAGTATTAAAAAAACAAAAAGCTGAACAGAAAACTCTAATTTTGGATTGACCGAAAAAAGGGGACGCTTACACATTTATGTTACAATCTCCCGAAGTTCCGGGATTGCCAAAAAAACCTCCACCTACTTGACGAAAGCCAAAGCCAATCTTGTTTAATTTAATTTTTACTTCGGTAATTTCTTTTTCTGGCACAGATAGGGTGAGGTAAAGTACGTTTCCTTGATAAATCCTCGTTGCCCATATATTGTTTGAATTATTTTCTTTTGCAGTAATATCATCAGTTATTTCAAAATCGGTTCGTATATTTAGAATTGTATTTTGGCTTAAATGAAACTCGCTAAACTGAACAGAAATATTAAAAGCCTTTTCAGCAATTAATTTCAAAGAATAAATCATTCTATCTTTTGAGGTTATCTTTTTTGCTGTAATTAATAAATCATAATTCACATCTACTACTTCAGCGAATTTAATTTTGTATTCTTCCGGATTTTCCACATTGACTCCGCCTGCTTTGAGTAACTCGAAATTTGATGGGGCGGCAATATTAATTTCCTTAAACGGATAGATTTGTTTAATTAAATCTTTAGGTAATCCCTTGGGGTACACTTTTGTTTTTACTTGTGCAAACAATCCGAATTGAAGAAAAATACAGTTAAAAATAGTTAATAGTATAAAATAATTTTTTCTCATTTTTTTAAGTTTTTGAGTTTATAATTAATTGAGACACCAATACCCAAACCACTAAACCATTGGGTTCTTAAATCGGAATCATTTTCGTTTGGAAAAACTACATCTGTTTTAATACTTGTTAAGATGGGAATTTTCAGTTCGGGACCAATACTAAACTTCTTAAAATCTTTAAGAAACGAAATATCCAGTGAAGCAATAAATCCCAGGAAGCCAACCGAATTTTTTCTGTAATTGGGATTTCCAGTTTGAGTTAGATGATAATTTTGAGAAAAAGTATACAGGCCCACAAAATCAAGTCCAGCTTCGCCCAAGTAGCTTTTGTTTATGAATTGACTTCTTTTGTAACCTATATTTAAGCAGAGGGAGTTATAAGCATATTTGTCTGTGTAAAATGGAATAAACAAAGGGCTTGGATATTTTATTAGTCTCGAATTTCCTTTACCTCCATCATTATAAGTTTCTATTTTTGAAACTGTATGTTTATAAAATCCTGTTCCGATAAATAAAATGTTTTTTTCGGTTAACTTTTTTTTAATATTAAGGTTTATCCCATATGACAATCCTCTTGGACTAACATAATTTTTTCCACTTGTCGTTGTTTCCCAACTAAAAAAATACGCCTGTTTGTCATACCGAATAAATGGGTTAATTTCAATACTGTACTTGTTTGCTTGACCAAAAATTTTAGTCACAACCACGATAAATACAAGTGCTCCTACAATTTTTTTCATAAATAAAAGTTTATAAACAGACAATTATGTTGTTTTATTCGTTGCTTGGTGGGCTATGTTCTCGGGGTAGTTGATGTTGCCTATTTTTCATATTTACCGATGTAAAGTATTTAGTCTTTGTCAAACCCGCAATAACCTAAAAGTAGTATTTTATACTGAGTCCGGCGGCAGGGTTGCTTACAACGGTTTCGGGCTTTGCGTTCGGGCGGGATTTCTTGCACAAATGTTCAGCCTCGCACTACTGCCAAATTTATAACAAAAGTTGAAGTTTGCATGTCATCCCGCCTGACGCAAAACCCTTGTTACCTGCCGTTTTTCTTTTTGTCCGTAATGTATTTCACTTTAGGTTCTCTGAAAATTTCGAGTTGTCCGTCAGCGTCTTTATAGGGCCGTTTGAGATTAAACTGGCTAACGATGTGCTCAGGAATTGGAAGTTTGTTTAGGTTGCCCGGCTCAACTTTAATTGCTCCCGAACCATAACTTTTACCAACGAGTTTCAGGTTTTCTAAAGTGTCAGGATGATTTAATGCTTTCCAAAGATTGTCTATGTATTCTTTGTCGTCATAAATCGGATAAACGCAAAGAAAACCTGTCAATGGTAATACACCTGCTTCATTTTTTATGAACCGAGTATTTCGTCTGCCAAGGTATGCAAACAGCAAAGGAGGGACTTGTCGCTTCTCCATTTTATACCAAGGTTTCCGCTGCTGAATAAGCGAACGTGTTGGTAATCCCATTTCTTCACCAACTTTCAAATAATCCTTTATTGATTTTGGATAATTCTCTTGTCCGTTTATTGATAGTAAAAATGTAGGGCGGTTTTCTTTTTCTAATGCTTCAACGTCTTTCAAAGTCAAAACACTTTCTGTTGCATCTTTTGTTCTACCAACTGCTCGTTTTAGAAATTCTTTAGGAATACCAATCTCTTTAACCTGTTGAGCTGTCAAAAAGAAAAATTCATTTGAACCTGTTGCAATGCCTCTCATAACATTGGCAAAGTCATTCAAATGAAATTTAAAGCCATTATGAGTTTGTTCGGGTCTTGAAAAACCTGTTGCAATTCCTTCTTTGAGTTGTCGGTCAATTACCTCAATGGTTTTATAATTCTGTTTTTTGAAGTTGGAAGAAATGAAATTGAAAAGGTCTGTTGAATATGCTTGGTTAGATTTTACCCAATGAAGAGTTTTAGTTGGCTTGGAATTTTTGATTAAGAAAACCATTGCGTTGGTATCAACATTTGGAAATGGCGTAGCCATTTCATCAAATGTAATTACACCTTCAACGCAAAATTTTTCTGAAATCCATTTCCATAAATTCTTTGCAAACTTTCCTTCGCATGTGTCTGCTGGCATGATGAAAGCAAGTTTGCCGTCTTGCTCTAAAAGGTTCAGTGCCTGTATGAGAAAGTAAATGTGATAACCTGCTCTGCCGTCAATAGTATCACCTGTGATGCTTGCAGAAAGTTGTTTGAGTAAAATTTTTGTTTCATCATCAATACGGTGATGCCTAATGTATGGTGGGTTAGCAACTATCGCTTTGAATTTTCTTTGAGGTGGATTTTTTATAAAATCTCTTTTCTCAACAAAACAATTTTTGTGATTGTAAATTTCATCTTCTAAAACCTCTATGTCAACATCAGTTCCGAAAAAAGAAACTTTTGGTTTGTTGAGTTTCAATAATGCTTCGTAAAATGCTCCTCTGCCCGTTGCTGGGTCAAAAACTAAATCAGTGTTTTGAGAGACATAAGCAACCATTGCATCAGCAACCCAACTTGGTGTCCAAAACTGTCCTTTGTCACGAAGGATTTCTCTTTCGTTCCATTCAGTCGGCAACTTCTGATGTGATTTTACTTTTCCCATCAGAGTTGTTTTAAAAGATTTATTGCATCAGGAGTAATCTCAAGCGAACCGCCTTCAAATTTTACATAAGGCAAAATGTGTCCATTCTTATCCTCTATGAATGCAGGAATTAAATTTGGTCTTTCCTTCGCAATGCCGAGAGGATAGGCGTAGTGATAATAATATTTGTAAATCGCTTTCTTAGTGGTTGCACCGCCTGGTGCTTGAAAAATTTGTTCGGTCGGAAGTATTAAACCGTCAGTAACTAATCGCTGTGCTTCATCAAATGAAAGTCCAAATGCTCGGTCAAAGAAAACATGCCAAACATGAATTGGAATTTTGTTTTGCTCTTGCCATTTGCTTAAAGGAATTCTATCTTCTTCTTTTATAATTACTGTCGGCAGAACAGCATTTTTTGCAAGTCCCATTTTTCCTCCAAGCCGCTTTTGTGGCTTCATTGGAATATTATAGAACGGCATTTTCTCTGCTACCCAAAGAGAATTCTCACACTCTACGGCAATGATTGCTTTTGAAATTAAATCCTGAAGTTTGTCCTCTGTGATGAAAGGAAGTTCTTCTTCTCCTCCGATGCTTGCAAGAAATTTGTCAACGAATGGTTTGTCTTCAATCTTAAAAACTAAAAGGTCGGGGCGTTTGATGTTGCCAAGTCCTGCGGCTTCTAACCTTTCAAAGTAAAGTTCAAATGCTCTTACATCATCTGTCGGTGCAGTTCCGCTTGGTCCATAAGGAATAGCATAAAACTGATTGGTCTTGTTAGTAGCATCAATTAAACGCTTCTCACTCCAAACCCCTTGCGACCATCGCATCAAGAAGTCGCTGCCTCTTAATTTTCTCGGATTGAGCCAAAAGTCAGCCCAAGTAATCTCAGTTACCCCTCTTAATTCAAGTTCTATGTCCTCTGTCGCAACTGATAAGGCTCTTTCAAATGGGTGCATTTCTGTCATATTAATTTAGTTCCAAAAGTTAGTTTAATTATTTATCGTCAAGTCGTAAAATGGTCAGTTTTTATTCACAAAGTTTCAATGTTGCACTGTCGCCCTAAAATGGCAGGTAACGAGCAGGGCTTTGTGCAGGTTGGGAATTAGTTTTCCGTCTGCCGATAACCGCTGCTGATTAGAAATATGTTTTTGAAGATATGTACAAAAGTTGATAGTAATTCGTCTGCTGGAGCTAAAGCTGGGATTTGCAATTAGCTGATGTTATAAAGTCAAGCCCAACTTGCATAAAACCCAATGTTGCCTGCTTGTGCCTTTGTCAGTCGTACTTGTTTGTTTTGTCAAAGCCGCATTGCCACAACATAAAAGCATATTTTTTTGCTGCCTCTTTCATAGCAGTTTGTTTGCCGGCACTACCGCCAAAATGCCCGGCATTATAATTTACTTTTAGTAAAACAAGTTTGTCCGAAGCCGTTGCATTTTGTGCAGCAGCAGCAAATTTTGCACAAAGCCAACTGTTTACCCTTGGGTCGTCCCAACCCGTTGTTACCAGCATGGCAGGATATTTTGTTCCTTTTTGAATATGCAGCAAGGCATCACTTTCCATTAAGGCAAAAAACTCATTGATGTTTTCTAATGCTCCATATTCATCGTTCTGTGATTTGCCATGAGATGAATATTCGCTACGCAAAACATTCAGTACGCCGACTTCAGGTACTGCACAAGCCCAAAGGTCGGGTCGTTCAGTAATAGCCCTGCCTATGAGTATGCCACCGGCACTTGCTCCTTCACATGCTAAATGTTTGGCTGATGTATAGCCTTTTGCAATAAGATATTCTGCACATGCATTAAAGTCTTTCCAGCTATTGGGTTTGCTTTGTTTCATGCCGCCTATATGCCAGTTATTTCCTTTTTCGCCTCCGCCTCTTACATGGGCAAGGCAACAAACTACACCTTTATTGGCAAGCATAGCGTAAGAACGGTGGAAGTAATTCGTTAGTACGGGGTCGCCATAAGCACCATAGCCCATTACAATGGCTACATTGTTGCCATTGAGTTGTAAATCTTTTCTTCGTATAATGGTTAGCGGCACCAATGTTCCATCGTAGCTTAGCACTTCTATTTCTTCTACTATTAAATTGTCGGCAAAAGGGAGGGAATTAAGGGTTAAATATTTATCAGGTGTTTCTTTGGGGCTTCCAATAACTGCATTGGTTAGTTGCGGATAATTTGTCCAACCTTCTCTTTGAATTAAAACACTGTCGTTTTTATTCATGTTTACTGCCCAATACTGTGTGCTTGATGTATTTTCTTTAAAGGGCGAAGCGGTGATTTTATTGGTTGGTAAATAAATGAATTTAGAATATGTGGTGACACCATTCTTTTTTAATGGAACGATGAGGTAATTTTTTGTTTGAGCAATAGCATAATAGCTAATTGGGTCGGCTTGCTCGGGCAAAATAGTTTTAGGTGCTGCAACTTGATTATTTAAATCCAACATTTTTATAGAACCGTTAGGTGCATTTTTTAGTGAGTTATAATAAATTTTGTTGTTGAAATAAAATATATTAGAGACCATATCGTTCATGTCAAATAATTTATTCCATTTGGCTGTTGTGGATTTTCTGTACCATATTTCGGCAAAGGAAGTTTGATACACCCCGGCAAATTCATAACTGCAATCCTTAAATGTAATAATCTCCCATAAATACCTACCGTCTGTATAGTTCATAAATTCGGGACTGGTTTGCCTGCTTACAAGTACCCTGTCAAGGGATGTGTCTGTACCAATGATATGTGTTTTAAAAATTTCATCATTGTGATGCATATAGGCTTCATGTGTGTCGTATGAAGGAAGCTGTACATAATAAAATACACCATTTTGATTATTCATAAACCCCTTATAGCTCCCTGTTATCCTATCGGGTAGCATTTTGTTTTCTGCAATGCTGTAAATTTTTACTTCGTTTATTTCTTTGCCGCCTTCGTTTGCATATATGGCAATATATTTTTCGGATGGGTCAAATTCATAGCTGGATGACAGGCTGTAGTTCTCACCCCACATTTCAGAAGAAGCTATCACCTGTGGTGAACTCGAATTGTCAAACTGCCTGTAAATTTTCATTTTCCCTTCACCTGTTTTTGTTTGATTATAAAATATAGAATTACCAATTCGTCTTACGTCAAATTTTAGTTCAGGCAGGGCAACGTTCAACTTATCCATTTCATTGAATAATGTATTGGCGTACGGCAACTTATTTAGTACACTATCGGTGAAATTTGCCTGTGCTTTAAACCAACTTACTACTTCGGGGTTATTTAGGTCTTCCAGCCATCGGTAAGGGTCTTTTACTGTTACGTTGTGCCATGTGCTGAAACTGTCCACTGTTTTAGTAGCAGGATAATTGAATTGTGCTTTTATACTTTGTCCGCAATAAAGCAGTAGGATAACTATAAATAATTTTCGTGTCATACTTTTGAATTTTGTAGGGTGTCCGATGGCATAGCAGGCAACGGTTACGGCTTGGCGATGTGGCGGCATTTGAAAATCGTCATACCGAACCGAAGCCGGATAAAATTACCAATGATGAAGATAAGTACAAAAGCTCAATAGTAAAAGTCAAGCCCGGACTGCTGCTGATAGCGAACAAAAAGTTGAGCATATATTCGTCACCCCGCCATATTGCCAAACCGCATGTTGCCTGTAGTTTTTCATCGTGTCGCAAGTTTTGACATTAGTTTTTCAAAATTGTCTGTCGGCTCTAAATCGCTTGTTTTATATGAAAGGTCAAGGCGTTTGTTATTAGATAATAAGATTAAGTTCTCTGAAGGAAGTCCTGATGTCGAAGCAAAGTATGTGTAATATTCAGGAAGGTCTGTCAAATACTTTTTCCTATGAACTAACGCAAGTGTCGGTAAGAAAAGGAAAATGTCGTTACTTGTTAACCCGAAAGTTGTAAAATATTTGTTGAGTTGATTTCTTGAATTACTTATTAAGTTGTCGGGGTCAAACGGTGATTTACCATTTGCAAGCCTGTTCTTGTCGTGTTGATAACGCTCGGGTGAAAGAAAAGGCTGAATCCAACCTGCCTTTGCTTTTACTTCAATAATTGCGAATGTTTTGTCATTCTTTAGAAGTCGGATGTCAGGGGCAGTCTTGCTTTCTTGTCGCCGCAAATAAATTTTCCATTTTTTGTCATTAAGAGCGGAATAATGAAATAAGATTCTTGCGATGAAAAATTCTAACTCGCCTGTAATTGGTGAATGATATGCAGTTTCAAAGTATTCGTCTTTGAATGCTTGCTCAACTTTGGCAGATTGATAGAGGTCTATTATTGTTTTAAGAAGTCGTTCGGTAATCTTCTGTCCGCCAGTGAAATCCTCGGCAATAGATTTCGCAATTTTGTCTATGTCGCTGAGGTAAGCAAGTCGTGTCTGAAACATTGTGTCTGTCTAAATGTTAGGGTTATTAGGGTGTTGCAATAAAATTACAGGCAACGGACAGGGCTTGCTGCTGTGCTGGTATTCATTGAACGTCCAGCCCGGTACCGCTGATGATTGAAAATATGAAGATGAAGTTAACAACAAAAAGCTAAATAGAATTACGTTGGCTGGAACTGCTACTGATAGCGAACAAAAAGATGAGAATATATTCGTCAGCCAGCATAGAAGCAAACCCCCTGTTGTACGCCGTTTTCTTAGAAAGTTTCACTACTTTTTGGTTTTGAATAAAATTGCTTCAAATGTTTCAAGGCTGAATTAATTCTGTCATCTAAATCTGTTTCTGCGTTTGTCCGAAAATTTAATGGTAAAGAATAACTTACTTTGTTAACTCCGTTCTCGGTAGTAATAATTGTTTGATTGTTAGTCTCAATAGCCGCTGTTTTGCTATAGCCCTCTTTAAACCCATAGTTGCTAAACCCTTTTAAGTCATAAATAGGAATCTTTGAAATAATATTTGTATAGGTTTTATTTGAGCTACCTGCAGTAGAACTAAAAAAGAAGTATTCTTTTACATAATTTATAATTAAATACTCCTCATTAAAGTTAAATTTATAGTCTTGAAAATTTTCAAAATTACCTGTATAAGTATCACCTTTATAATTCCTATATTCTTTAGTGAAATTATTCAATTTCTCAACTAACCAATTTTTAGTTTCTTCTTTAGTTGCCGTATTGTTATCTGTTTCTGCATCATTTTGTGTATTCCTATATAATTCTTGAGAATTTTCTTTAACAGGTAAAATATTTTCAGTTGAAGCTGAATAATTAAATGTATCAATTTTTGGTATTTCAGTTTCTAACTTTTGGTTTGTATCAATCTGTAAGCGTCCCCAATCTTCGGCAGTTTGAAATTAGAGAATAATCTTTAATTTTAAAATTGTCAATTATGAAAAGAACAAGATTTACCGAAAGCCAGATAGTGGCTTCAATTAAGAAACAGGAAAGCGGCATACCTGCCAAGGATGTTTGCCGTGAGTTGGGTATTAGCGATGCTACCTTTTACAACTGGAAAGCCAAATATGGCGGCATGGAAACCAGTGATGTAAAGCGCATAAAAGAAATGGAAGCGGAGTTATCGCAGTACAAAAAAATAGTAGCGGAGCTCACTTTCGAGAACCGGGCAATGAAAGGTTTTATCGAAAAAAGTTATAACGCCTGCTGACAAAAGAGAAGCTGTGTTTCAACTAATAGAAGAAGCACATTGTAGTGTTAGCAAGGCTTGCAAAATCGTGAAGCTACCACGGAGCAGTTTTCAATATACAGCTAAAACAAAAGATGATTCTCAGATAGAGGATGCCCTTGAAGGACTTGTGAAGAAGCATCCGGTTATTGGCTTTTGGCAAAGCTTTTATCGACTGCGCAACCGTGGCTATGGTTGGAATCATAAGCGAGTGAGGCGTGTATATAGGAAAATGAATTTAAACATCAGGCGCAAGCCCAAAAAACGTTTACCGGAAAGGATAAAGCAACCCTTAACACTACCCACAAGTTTTAACCAAATGTGGAGCATAGACTTTATGAATGATAGTTTACAGGATGGCCGAAAAATACGCCTGTTTAATGTATTGGAAGATTTTAACAGGGAATCTCTGGCAATAGAAACTGACACTTCATTGCCTACTCTAAGAGTAATAAGGGTGCTGGAGCGATTGGTACAAGAGCGGGGTTGCCCTGCCAATATCAGGATGGATAACGGTCCTGAATTTATCAGTCATAAATTAGAAGAATGGTGCAGTAAGCGACACATTACACTTCAGTTTATACAACCAGGTCGCCCAATGCAGAATGCTTTTATTGAAAGAAAAAACGGGAGCATACGCCGTGAATTATTAAACGCATATATATTTACAACAATGAGAGAAGTAAGGGAACATTGTGAGAAATGGAGGCAGGATTACAACACAGAGAGGCCGCACAAATCCTTACAATATCAATCGCCTCTGATGTTTGCTGAAAAATGGTGCCAATGTTCAAAATATGCACAAAAGCTTTATCCACAAACGGCGAACGGAAATCCTTTTCAAATTGAAGAGAGCCGGTTAGTGGATAAAGTATTAAAAAAACAAAAAGCTGAACAGAAAACTCTAATTTTGGATTGACCGAAAAAAGGGGACGCTTACACCCGGTTCTCGAAAGTGAGCTCCGCTACTATTTTTTTGTACTGCGATAACTCCGCTTCCATTTCTTTTATGCGCTTTACATCACTGGTTTCCATGCCGCCATATTTGGCTTTCCAGTTGTAAAAGGTAGCATCGCTAATACCCAACTCACGGCAAACATCCTTGGCAGGTATGCCGCTTTCCTGTTTCTTAATTGAAGCCACTATCTGGCTTTCGGTAAATCTTGTTCTTTTCATAATTGACAATTTTAAAATTAAAGATTATTCTCTAATTTCAAACTGCCGAAGATTGGGGACGCTTACAAATCGTAGATAAGTTAGTTGATGGTATTGCAACAGTATCGTTTGTATAAGAGTTAATACTTGATGGTTCATAAGTATTAACCGCTTCATTAATTGCATTCTCTCGAATTGATTTTTTTATTGACCCTCTTATTAGACCAATAATAATCATTATAGGTATAGTGATATATAGCCAACTATAACTACGTTTCTTTTTACTTTGCGTTTGATTTGTTGAGGTTGATTCCGAATTTTGTGAGTGGTTAGAATTGGATTGTGCTTTTGAATAATCAGTGGTTTTTTTAAAGGTATTGTCGCTTTTATCGTTTTGATTATCAAATTGTCTTTTGTATTCTTCCCTTTTAGAATTGTCCATTAAAGTTTCATAAGCCGTTTGAATTTCTTTAAATCTTTCTGCAAAAAAATTGTCTCCATCATTCAAATCTGGATGAAATTTTTTTGATAGTTTTCGGTAAGCCTCTTTAATTTCTTGTTGAGTACAGTTTGGTTGAAGTCCTAATACTTTGTAGTAATCTATAAATGACATAGACAGATTTAGTTTTTGATTTTGAAATGAGTATATAAATCAGTTACCGTCCCAACTGTTGTTTTATTTTCATCCTTAAAATACTCAACAAGGTGGGTAAAGTCAATACCCCACATATTTGTAGGGTAAACAGTAGAGCATGTGCTTCTTAATATTTCTGGTCTTAAACATTCCCATATAAAGTCCAACATTAGCTGACCATATACATATTTAATTTGGTTGTTTTTAGGCTTAGGTCTATCTGGGCAAAATAATATTGCTCTGATTGTATAATTACCAGAGTCAAAAGTATATTTTAGAGTGTCAAATTTTTCAGAACTGTTGATTTGTTTTGGTTGTAACATTTTAAATACGTCACATTGAACTTGACATATCTGTTCATTAGAAAACATACCCAACCAATTAACTAATTTTTCAATTGCGTCTTTGTCATTGTGCAATGCAGCATTAAAATTAGCAGGTGCTTTCTGCCCTTTAACTTCCCCAATAATTATATCTATAGAATCCGTTGGATAGTCCATATACTTTGAACACTCAACTTGTCTATCAATTTGTTTGTGATTTGGAAATCGAACAGCAACTATATCTAATTCAGTTTTATTATTCCCTTTTTGGCTGGAATGAATAATAAGCCCTGATGTAAGATAGCCGTTAAGTCTAAGGAATAGTCTTACCAATTGTTCTTGTAATTCGCTCTTTGTCATTTTGAATTAGTAGGGTGTTGCAATAAATGGCGTACAACGTTTCAGGGCTTGGCGTTGTTTTGGAATTTGGAAATCGTCCTGCCCGGTACTGCTGCTGAATAAAATTACAAAAGATGAAGATAACAAATAAAAGCCCATAAGAATTACGTCCGCTGGATATGCTGCTGATAGTAGCACTTAGGTGAAGTTTCACTGTTCAGCCAAAATAACGCCAAACCCCCTGTTATGCGTTCGCCCTTCTGTCGGAATAGCTCTTTGAAATATTTATTTGTACGTCTTGAATTTTAGATGCAGAACTTTTTTATTTTTTTCATTAAAGCCCTGGCTTTGTCCGCTATTGGTTTGTCATGTTGGTAGCTTGTATAGCGGGCTGTCATTGACATACTTAATAGCCAATCATAATCTGGTGATATTTGGCTTCAATGCTTTTCAACTAAGTCAGCAAGTAGTTCGTGTTTACTAAGTTTTCTGTCACTCTTGTAACGGGAGTAGTCGTCAATGCTTTCTATTTTTGTTTTCTTACCTCCAATTGCTGCTACTTCAAAAGGGAATATTTTATAGGAAACAAATTGCAGCGAAGCATAAAATGCTGTCGTAATTGTCCAATCAGCAAAATCTACCTTTAGTTCAAGATAGTCGCAAACAGCTTCGTTATGTAAAGCATGATTTAGTCTGTCGTTACTTTTTGTCATACTTTAAAAAGAAGCCGTCAGCATTGATACATTTTTCGTTTAAATCTTTTGAATCAGGCATGAATGAGAATGAAATATAAAAACTATCGCTTTCTACTTCATTCTTTAGTTTTCGAGCAGAAACAAATATATTTCTGAATTTGTCAGATAAGAAGTCGTCTTTTTTTGCAATAAATAAAGCTGAAAATTTAGTTATTCCTTCCGCTTTAAGATGTATTGTTTTGAAGTTGATTTTCTTTTTTGCAGCATCAGAGTATAACTTCTCTGATATTGAAGTCGCAATATCAATATTATCTTTAAACTGCTTTGTGAGGATTTTTATCATTTCATCTTTTCCGTCTTGTTTTCCCTTTAAGTATGCGTCAATAAGATGGTAACCTGTGTACACAGATTCCTCTTTTTTCCAGTTTAGTGGTATTTGGGAAGTTTTAACTGATTGTTTTACAACCTCTTGCATATAATTCAAGTCGAAAATTGAGTACAAATATATGTTTCAAACACAAAATAGTGACAAATTCTTGTAAATAAAACACAAAAAGCGTACAAATGTTGCTAAAAAATTATTAATACTGTCGCCCAAAATGTCAAATGTCTGTCGATTAAAGGACTGTTGTCGCAGGGTGACGCATAACGTTTCAGGTATTGCCGATGGCAGGGCAATTGAAAAACTTCTGCCGGAACAAATGTACAGTAAACAAACAAAAAGTTGAAATTATGATTCATAGCTCAATAGATAATGTCAAGCTGGAACCACAGCCCAACAGCGAACCACAGCCGATTGGCAGCACTTCACCCCCTGATATTGGCAATACCAATGTTATCGGTTCGGCACGGGTAGAAATAAAGTCAGTAAAAACCAAACCTCATTTTTATGCGGCTTTATTAAATCCGATGCAAGAGATAGCAAAAGAAATGGGTTATAATTTAATTATTCACGGTTCAATGAGCAGAGATTTTGATTTAATTGCTGTGGCTTGGGTTGATAATCCGAAAAAGGAAATTGAATTAGTTAAAGAACTGGATAGATTTCTAAAAGGAAGTTACTTCAATAATGAACAGGATTATCTTTTCAGTGTTCTGCCTGGGGGAAGAAAAAGTTATGTAATTAATTTGGTCAGGGCAGAAAAGTGGAATGGTTACCAAGATGCACAATATTATTTAGACGTAAGTTTTACGCCTCTAATGTCTGGTAGTGCTGACCGATAACGGACAGGGCTTGGCGTTGTTGGGGGATTTGGAAAACGTCCGCCCGGAACCGAAGCTGATGCGTTGCTGATGTACAAGATAAGAACAAGTGTTCACCGGTGTTTGTCCTGCCCGAACAAAAGCTGCCATGTTGCTAAAGATGAAGATAACAACGTCCTGCCCCAATAACGCCAAACCCCCTGTTGTATGCAGGCGGATTTGTCGAACGGAATGGTTTTAATTGTGTCGAGGGGTTTTGGAAGCGTCTGCAAGCAACACTCTTTTACAAAGGTTTGCTTCTGTGTCTGGGCTTGTGTGCCTTTGTAAATGTGTGGTGCTTTTGTCGAGCCAAATTGTCCAACTTACCAAAAAACAAAAAAATGACTGATATTGCAATAAAGAATAAGAATATGTCTTACGTAAATTTAGAAGCACTAATAAAAAGAGAAGACCTTTTTATTATAAATGATAAAAATGACGGTGGCGCAAAATTTAGTATAGATAAAATTAGGCTTGAAGCTGATTTGAAGCCTGATTCATTAATGCTAAAAACTTTGAGAAAACCAGACTTCCAAAGAGAAACGTCTGAATGGAAACCAGAAAGGATTGCTGGGTTAATAAAAAGTTTTATTAATGATGATATTATACCTTCCATTATCTTATGGCACTCGCCGTCTGGTAATAATTTTGTTATTGATGGCGCACATCGTTTGAGTGCTTTAATTGCATGGGTGATGGATGATTATGGCGATAGGGCTGTTTCTGAAAATTTCTTTGGGAAAAGAAACATCCCTAAAGAACAATATAAAATAGCCGACAAAACAAGAAAGTTAGTTGCAAGTGAGGTTGGTGCATTTGAAAGTTATGATTTAAGGTTAATAGATGAAAGTAAAGCCGAACCAGAAACAATTAGAATTGCAAAAAACTTAGCTTTTTTGTCAATCCAGGTTCAAACAATAAATACTCAATCTCCCGAAGCTGCCGAAAGTTCATTTTTTAAAATAAACGGAGAAGCTACACCCATAAATGATACAGAAGCACTTATTCTAAAGTCTCGGAAAAAGCCAAACTCAATTTCAGCAAGAGCAATTATACATTCAGGAACCGGACATGAATATTGGTCGAAATTTAAGGCCGATACTAAAGACAAAATAAAATTGTTGGCAAAGGAAATAAATGAACTTTTATTTCAACCAGAATATGAAACGCCAATAAAAACGGTTGACTTGCCAATGGCCGGTAAGGGGTATTCTGCACAGACACTTGAATTAATATTTAATTTGGTAAACATTGTCAATGATATAAAGATTGTCGAGTGGAAAAAAATGAAGAATGCAAAGGATATTGAGCCAGCAGATGATGAAAATGGTGACTCCACTCTTGAATACTTAAAAAAAACAAAAAAGATTGCCGATATAATTGCTGGTGATGAAAACTACTCTTTAGGATTGTCACCAATTGTTTACTTCTATAGTATTGATGGAAGATACCAGATTACAGCTTTTATGGCAATTGTCGAATTAGTAAAAGGGTACACAAAAGATGACTTTTTTAAGTTTACAATTATCCGTGGAATGTTTGAGGAGTTTCTTGTAAAGTATAAAAGTATAATTAAACAGATTGTTAGTAAATATGGAAGCGGACATAAAAGTTACAAAAGAATACAGTCCTTATTCGTTTTAATCATTAGCGGATTGTTGGCCAAAACGAAAGATGGCATATCAAAGGAAGATGAAATTTGGGATGCCATAAACTCACATAAAGACTTCAAGTATTTGCGTAGAGAAGAAACAGAAATGGAACCAGCAAATAGGAAAGAATTTTCAACTGAAACTAAGTCCGCCATTAACATTAGAGCAAGATTAAAAAGTGCTTTAAAGTGTCCATTTTGCGATGGAATAATTTTTAATAAGTCACAGAATACAGACCATATCATTGACAAGAAAAACAATGGCCTTGGTGACATAGATAATGGTCAAATAACACATTATTATTGCAACTCTTCAAAAGATAAGCTGCTAGAATATTTTAAAAATAACCCGAAGCAAAAACTGTCCTAAGAAGCGGATGCAAGATTTTGGCTGATTTGCAGGTTAGGTCTGTGTCAAGGTTTTGTGAGCCTGCAAATGTGCTAAAATGTGTGTCGGCAAAGAAGCGTTGGCAAATTAAAACAGTTTGAAAAAGTGATGATGATTGCTCCTGTGTCACTCCTTAGTAAACGGTCTGCCCGCTTGCATACAACGTTTTGCGGCTTGGCGTAGTGGCGGTTTTCACCACTAATGTTGATACGAAGCACACACTTCAAATTTACGAAAAACAGTCATACGAAGCACGTCACCCGCCATTACGCCAAACCGCTGTTAGCTGCTGGCGTTCTGTCGTCTGTGTCCTGAAACGCTTTACTGTCAATGTTTTTAAGTTGGTCATTTAATTTCTGTCGGGATTTGCGTGTCGGGTATTTTTTATTTTCAGAGGGGAAGGAAATTTTTTTAATTCAATTTTTCTTGGGTTGGAAATAAGCACACTCTTTTTGCAGCTTTGGTTTGTGTGTCTGGATTTGAGCGGCTGCAAAATGTGTGTGCTTATGTGAGTTGGCTATTTAGCAAGTTGTAGTATTCTGTATGCTCCCCTTGCTACAATGATAAATACGATTGCTCCTATAATTAAGTCAGGATAGCTTGAATTGAGCCAATTTACTAAAAGTCCTGCTGTTATTACCCCTGTGTTAATGATTACATCATTTGAGGTAAAAATCATACTTGCTTGCATATGTGCTTCTTTGCTCTTACCTTTTTGTAGCAAATACAAACAAATTACATTCGCAATCAAAGCGAAAATTGAAACGATAATCATAGTCTGAAAGTCGGGCATTTTTTCAATTCCAATAAACCGTCTGACTACTTCCGTAAATCCGATAAGAGCAAGAAGGATTTGAAAATACCCGGCAAACTTTGCAATGTTCTTTTTTTTTGCAACTGTTCCACCAACGACAAGCAGGGCAAGTCCGTAAACGATACCGTCTGCCAGCATATCCAAACTGTCAGCTACCAAACCCATTGAGTTTGCAATCAAGCCCGTAAATATTTCAATGGCAAAAAAGGATACATTGATGATTAAAACAGTCCAAAGCAATTTTCTTTCTTTTCCGTGTGGTTCAATTTCTAAAAATTCTTCGGTTTTTTCTGTTGAAATTAATGTAGTGTCAAGGTTCAAACTTTCTAACGCAGAAAATAATTGGTCTTTTTGTCCATTATGATAAACCTTTAACTCTCTCTTTGGAATATCAAATTCAAGTTTTTCTATCTGTTCAAAGCCTTGAAGTTTCATTCTCACCATTTGCTCCTCACTTGGGCAATCCATTTTTTGTATTTTGAATATTGTCTTTTGCATAATCCTAAAGTTTAAATTTTATTCCTCCGTTGATTAAAAATCCGTCAAGTGGTGCGTAAATGTCTCTGAATACTGGATTGGTTACTGTTCCTGTGTAAATGGTATCAAAGCGTGTTTGCCGAGCGTCAAGGAAGTTTTCAAAATTGAGATAGACTGAAAATTTCTCCCAAAGTTTTTCAGCCATAAAGCCACAAATCACATATTGCTTTCCAGTTGTTCCGTCACTCAATTTCTGCTGACTGAAATAATATGCTTCCAAACCAACTTTCCATTTTTCCTCAATCTCATACATCAGCACTGAATTTATCCTGTGCTTTGGTGTCAATGGATTTTCTATTGATACTCCGTTTTGATGCAGTCGGGTGTCAGTAAAAGTATAGCCAAGAAACAGTTTGAAATCATCATAACCGATTTTAATATTGGTTTCTGTTCCCCTTGTGTCAATGTGTCCCGATGAATTGATGAACTGATACAAACTGTTTGGTTGTGTTTCAAGTAACAGGGGATTTTCCAAATAGGTATAGAAGAAAAGTTGATTGATGCTGAAGGTAACCTCCTCACCCAAAATTGTGCGATAATTCAAATCTATATTTCCTCCGTAGCTTTGTTCCAGTTTGTTTAAGTTTTTGTCAATGGGTAATACATTTCTGTATTGTATTCGCTCACTTTCTTCGGTGAAAATGGTTGGAGCTTTGTAACCGAAGCCACCTCCTATGCGTGAAGAAAATTTGTTGGTAATTTTGAACAAGGCAGAAATTCTCGGTAGAAATGCAATTCCATAATCAACCACATAATCTGTTCGGAAACCTGTTTCCAGATTGAACCATTTAGTGGCTTTCCAGGAATTTTGAACGAATGCACCGAATGTAATTTGATTATAATCCCGTAATTGAAACGTGTCTAATTGCTTTTCCTGAAAATTGTCTGTCCATAGATTAACCCCTGCAACCCATTCAGATTTTTCTTTGCTGTTCGTGTAACTTGCTTCCGTAAAAGTGGCTTGCTGTGTTCCATCAAAAACATAGTCAGGAATAGAAATTTTCCTATTGAAGAAACTGTAACTGTTTTTGAAATTGAAAAAACTGCTCTCATTAATTCTATGGTCAAAAGTCAGTTGGGTTGAATAGCGTTGCGTTTTGTTTTCTTCAAAGAAGCTATGAATGCTGTCGCCTTTTCCCTCAATGAAATGAATATCGCCACCAATACGGTTTTCAATAGCCGTATTTACCCCGAAATTCAGTTTAGTTTTATCGTTGAAATAAACGAACAGTTTGGGATTGAAAACATACCTGTCAAATTTTGGAATGGCAGAAAGGTCAATGCCCGCAGGGTCGTAAGCCCAGTTGCGGTTGTGTGAAGCGAAAATTGTTGTGCCGATTTTATTAAACCGCTGTCCATAAAAACCGTTAAGGTCAAAACCTTTGCCCGAACTTCCGTTCAAATGAAACCTCAAATCTCTTTCGTCTGTCGGTGTTTTTGAAATCAGGTTTACAAGTCCCGCTATTGCACCACCTCCGTAAAGTGTAGATGCCGAACCCTTGATAACTTCTACTCGCTTCAAATCAAGTGGCGGAGTTTGTAAAAGACCAAGCCCGCTTGCTGCACCCGAAAAAAGCGGAAATCCGTCTTTTAGAATTTGTGTGTATCGCCCGTCAAGTCCCTGAATACGTATGGAAGCGTTAGCAGATGTAGCTGAAGTTTGTTGCGTTTGAATACCTGTGCTTTCGCTCAAAAGCATACGAATATCGCCCGATTTCATATTGCTTTTTTCTTCCAACTCTTCTCCTGCTATCAACTCCATTCGTGTTGGGATTTCCTGAATTGTCCTTGAGCTGCGTGTAGAAGTAACTGTAACTTCACCTAATTCTCCTGCTTCCGATTTGAGAAGGATTTCAATAGGGTCTGTGCTTGCTAATGGGAAAGTAAAAGTGTCAATTAGGGTTTCATAGCCGATATAACGGAATTCTATGATTTGCTGTCCATCAGGAATGTCGGAAATTGTTACTAACCCGTTTAGGTCGGCTGTCCCTCCTTTGGTTGTGCCTTTCAATAAAGCTGTTGCTCCGATTAGTGTTTCTTTGGTGTCGCTGTCTTTTATGGTGGCTTTGAATGTGTTCTGTCCGAACACATTATTTATGTTGAATGCTACGGATAGTAGCAAAATGATTTTGATTTTCATTTTTTGAATGATTGATAATGTTTATAAAATGATGAATAGCGGTGCGAAGCACCGCCTTTAATAATTTGTGCCGAAGGCACTAAACATTATACAATCTTGGGCGGTTGCCAGATGGATGAGAAAAATTCAGAAGCGAAGTTCTCGTCATAAAGAGAAACTTTTAAGTCCGAATAAAAAAGGAATGATTGAACTGAAAAAGATGTCACGGAAACGGTAAAACCGTTACAGGTATTACAACTCATAAATGGGGAACAACAGTCGCTGCAATCTTGGTCGTCCTGCTGTCTTTGTCCTTGCTCCGTTGTTTGCTCATTAAAACACTCGTCCTCCACAAGGTTCGGTGCTACTGACAATAGCAGAACATAAACGGCTAATATGAAGGATAAATATTTCACGGTGTAAAGTTAAAAAAAGCGTTGGAAAAATTGGCTCTTTTGGTTTTGCATTTTTGTCGGCTTGTGTGTCGGGGCAAAACCAAATGTGCCAATGCGGGCTGGCTAAAAATTGAATTAAAAAAATGTGCGGTGGGGAAAATAAAAAATACAGAAGGGTCGGCTTTGAGTGTCAGCTTTCCTATTGTCCAATTGTATGTTTTAAAAGTCCTGTTCACTTGTCAAATTTTGTAAAGCGTTTTTGTCTGTCTGTTCGAGTCTGTCTGCCGTGTCGGTGTCTTTTTCACGCTTGCAGCTAACGACCGAGGCTTTGTGCAGTTGGGGAATTGACCAACTGTCCGCCCGGTACTGAAGCTAAATTACTAACTAAAAATTGAAGATAAAAACTACTGATCAACAGCATTCCGTCTGCCGGATATGCAGACTGGACTTGCATTACAGCCGATTGATCTTCCGTCAAGCCCCAATTGTACAAAACCGTTTGTTAGCCGTTCGCCCTTTCAGTTCCATTTTTTATTGCTATTGAAATTTGTAAGTCATCGTCTATTTTCAACATAGTCAAAATAAGAAGCTTCAAATATGTAAAATAAGCATACTGGTGTTTTTGAAGTTCATCTGGGTTTGCCTGCGTACCGTGTAAGTAACTATTCCTTAAATCTAGTCCATTGGTAAACTCACTTTTGTTTAGAAAATAGTTGAAATAGGATTGTTCTATTTTTGAAAACAAGGAACTTTCAAAGAGCACTATATTCTCGCTTGCCATTTGCAATACTTCTTTTTGGAATTCCAAAGGATAGCGATAAAAAGAAGCAAATTCATTGTCGTGTAAGTCTTTAAAAACAAATAACCTTTCGGTATTAGTAATCTGGATGAAACCGTTGTTGTCTACGTTTATAAAACCTTTATCAAGTAGGTATTTTAATTGTGGTCTTTGATGTTCCTCATAATTGTTGAAACTTACTTGTTCGTTTACAATTAAGTCAAAAAAAGTGTGATATTTTTCCTCTTTGAATGGTTCAACATAAGCAAGGAGTGTTTGGTCGGAAAAAAATAGATTTGAGCAGCCAATCATTTCTTTGTTGTCGGTATTGAAATAAATATATTTATTTCGATTCAGACTGGGTATGTCTTTGATTGAGGTTGGGGATGAAGAAATTTGTAAAAGTTCAAAATCAATATTTCCCTCTTCAACAAAGAGCTTGTATTGTTTTAAAATTGACTCAAACTCAGGTGCTAGTAGCCTTACTTTTTCAAAGTATGAATTTGTTGCAGATGGTATTAAAAAACGAGCATTATCTGCAAAACCATATCTTTCTTGAAACGCAATTGTAAAAGCAAAATGTAAAATATCCTCTATTGATGTATTTAATTCAGAAACAATTTTGTTATAGCTAAATATCTGACCTTGAGATGTCATTTCAGATAAGGAAAATCCAGTTCCAATCCTATATTCATTTTGGGAGTGAACTCCCATGATTCTTTCAAATAAGCCCATTTGGCTTTTTCTGCTGACAAGATTTATCCTGTTTTGATTGTCAATAAATTCAAATAAATACTTGAAATTTTGAAATAGTATATATGGGTTATTGTTTTTTTTGATAAAGTCCAAACTATAAGTATAATGAGCTACAAGCTTATCATCAATGTGACCATCTTTTATCTTACTTGCATTCGCAGGAAAACTAATTGATACACCATAAGTCATCCCACTGTTGTCAGTAAAGAATTTTTCTGTTTCGCTTTTGTGTAGCCTTTTAGCTTTTAGTCTTGTTTTGTCTGAAATTTTGAAATCATTTTTATTCCTTACATTTTCAATTAGTCCGATGTAATTTAAGTTTGTATCTGTGGAGTCCAAATAATTTGAAATAATATTTTCTTTGTCAACGATTGTCAAACTTTTAGGAATGAATGTTTGATTTTTTTGAAATTCGTCCTTTGTCTCATAATATGAAAGTAATATTTCTGCCGCTTGAGAATAATTTAATAGAAAGTTTTTTAATTCAGTATTGTAGTAATCAACTAAGCCTTTGTGAGTTAAGATGTCGTGTATTAAGTGGGGCTCTTTTGCAAGGATGTTACTAAAATTAGGTTTTGATATTTGTTTAAAAACGTTTTGATTACTAACTATCTCCCAAAAAGAATGAATGTAACCGTGTTGAGTTTGCTCAAATAATTCAACTATGTTACTGTCATTGATATTTGAGAAAAATTGACCTACGATTCTACCATATGCTGTTGCCTTTTGTTTGAAATTATCAATTTCTTGCTGTGTCCAATTTCTCAAATAGCATTCATTGTCAATATATTTTTTTATGTGATAAAGCTCTAAAACTTCGTTGATGTCTGTGTAATTTTGTTTTGGTTCGGCTCTTAAAATTTGTTCTCCTTTTGATAGGTAATGCCCACCTGCTCCATCCTCTTTGGAGTAAAATTGAACTCTGTCTAAATTGTGTTGATGCATATTTTTTACGGACTGTTTCTATAGGGTGACGGCTAACGGACAGGGCTTGCCGAAGTACGGGAATTAGTATTCCGTCCGCCCGGTACCGATGATGATTGAAAAACTGAAGTTGAAGATAACAACAAAAAGCTAAATAGATAATGTCAAGCTGGATATGAAGCACAATAGAATTACAAAAAGCCAAAGATAACTTCCGTCAGCCCGTATTTTGGCAAACCCCATGTTATGCGTTCGCCCTTCTTCTTGGTCTGTCAAATTTTGTTCTGTGTCCTACAAAGCAGAGTGTGTCCCTGTGCGTTGGCTTGGTAGCTCTTTTGCATTTTTGTCGGGCTTTGTGTGTTGGCTAAAAATGAAAATGTGCTAACAAGAGCGTTGGCTATGCTTCTGTCAAAATATTTTTCCTCTCCTTTACTTTTATTGGAGTGTCCGTTAATAAACTTTTTGTCAATGCGTTTGCAACTTGCCACATTAAAACTGGTGGAACGGCATTTCCAATAGCCCTGTATTGTCTATTTTCAGAAACGGTATCTAATGTAAAAGTCTCTGGAAATGATTGAATTCTTGCAGCTTCTCTTGGTGTAAGTCGTCTGTAACGTTCGTCTATCATCAAAACGGGGTCTGTCCCATTTAAACTAACTTTTGCAAGATGTGAACTTATAGTATTGCAAGGTTGCTCTAAATCTTGTACTCGCCCTTTATTCATTTTTTCTCTTACTCTAAGCATTCCATCAACGGCTCGTTGACTAAAAAACCATTTGTCGTCTTTGTTTGCTTTTTTGTCTATTACCTGTTTTAGTTTAACCTTAGCTCCATTTAAAGTATTAGGTAATGGAAAGCGAAAATTAAAATAGTCGTCAAATTCTCTAAAGCCTACAATAAAGACTCGTTCTCTTTTTTGAGGGACACCAAATTCGGAAGCATTTAAAAGTTTATGATGAATGTGATAGCCTGCTTTTTCAAATTCTTTAATAATCATTGGGAATGCTTTCCCCTCGTTTGCAGAAAGCAAACCTTTTACGTTTTCACCAATAAAAAATCGTGGCTGCTTTTCTTTGAGTACATTAACCATTTCAAAAAAAAGTTTTCCTCTCTCGTCTTTATAACCAAGTCGTTGAGGATTTTGTGCAATTATTGAAAATGATTGGCAAGGAAAGCCCCCCAATAAAATATCGTGGTCGGGAACTTCACTTGGTACAATATCTCTCACATCTTTTAATTCACATTTATGAGAAAAATTACTGTTGTAAATATTTGTAGCATATAAATCATTGTCCGCAGCATAGACAACCTCAAATGGTAGGCTTTCAAAGTGCTTTCCTAAATATGAAAAGTCTCCTTGAATACCCAAATCCATTCCTCCACATCCGCAAAAAAGCGAAGCAACTCTTAGTTTTTTATTTCCATTAATTTTTGCCATTGTCCTGCTGTTTTTGAAAATTCTACAACTAAGTTTTTATCAATTTTTAAATTACCTTTTTCGTATTGCTTTACTGGGTCTTGGATAACGAAAATGTTTTTTTCGTTATCGTTTACAATCAAATAATAAATGAAATAATTTACTCCCATTGTTTCTGCTGTGTCCCATTCGTTTGGTGTTAATTTGAAACGATTGTTATTAATTGCTTTTCTTGATTTGGTAGTTTTTACTTCAATATATCGTTTCTTCTTTTCAATTTCAACACTTTGAATGTCATAACCAACACCAAGAGGCGTAGGCATTTTATTTATTAAATGCTGTCTGTTTGTTTTGTCTTTGGTTCGTAAATATTCGTGTGCTAAAATCAAGCTTTCGCCATAATCTCCAATGATTTTTGTAGGCACTTTTCTATCACCTGTCATTCTTGAATAATATTCTTGAATGAGGTTTGAAATACTCTCAGCTTCGGCTTTATCTAAATGTGGTGCAAATGCTTCAATGTTGTTGAAACTATTTACAAATGAAAACCAATTTTCCTCAATTTCGGAAATTTGAGGATTGGTAATTTCTTTTAGTTTGTAAAACTTGTCGTATCGGTTAAACCATTTAGGATTATTTAAATGATAGTTTATCGCTTCCTTATTTTCATCATTCAAATAATAGTAGTAACCTGTTCCCTTATGTTGAAGTAAGTTAGCCAAAACCATATAATCCAAGATGTCGCCTGCATATCGGCATACATCGCCATTTGAGGGAAACGCACCTGTCTTTTCATTTTTTAATTGTTCGTAATGATGGTCGTAGTCTATCTTCTCATTTCTATTTTTCAAAATGAGTTTTGCAACTTCTTTTGGATGTTTACCATCTCTTGTTACTCTTAAATCAAAATAAGCACATTGAGTCAATTCCTCGGCAGTTATACTAAAAGGTTTTCCTGTTAGTATTTCGCCTTCGCTTAAAAGCTGTAGAATATAATTGCAAGGTTTAAACTTTACACCTGCTTCAATTTGCTTTATTACATTATGAGATTTTATGTGTCCGCCTGGATATTGAAATGAATATAAAAAGTAGTTAAAGAATTCATCTAAATACTGATTATCGGCTAATCTGATTGCAGTTTTACTCGGTTGAAGATAGCCGTCATTTTCTTGTATAAAACCAAACAATGCAGATATTTCTGTTCTCCAATTATCTATAGTTTTTTGAGTAGAAGTAGAATTTTTTTTGAAGCCAAAGAGTACCTTATTTAAGTCAGCATTAAATTCTTTTTCGGGTAAAGTTTCCATTTCCGAAATTGAAGTAGCAACATACAGCAAAACTTCTTCCACATCATTTTTGAAACGTGGTCTTACGTGATGCAAACGAAAAAAGTATTCGTCAGGTATTTTATATTTCTTTTTACTACTCATAAATATTTCTTCAATGATTCGGCTAATACTTTTGCCAAAATTGGTGGAACTGCATTACCCACTTGTTTATATTGGCTTGTTTTACTCCCTAAAAAAATAAAACTGTCGGGGAAAGATTGTATTCTTGCACTTTCTCTAACAGTTGGTATTCTGTTGAATTTGTAATGAAAATGATGCCTGTGTCCTGTATCAATAGTAAAGCTTGGTTTATTGCTATTTAACCTTGTCCAAGCGATATGTACATTTCTTGTTTGTTGTAATGCTAATGGTAAATTTTTGTAATTGCCTCCATCGGGTACAATTGAAATTATTTCAATTGTTTGTTCACTATGATTTGTTATTTCGTGGTTGTAAATTCCTTTAGAGCCCTTTCTAATTAACTCTTGGTAATCAGACTTTGCTTTTACTGAATAATCTTTGCCATCTGGTAATGATTTTTCAGGCAGGTCAGAAATAGCATCTTTTGAAGGAATTAATTTAGTTGTATTTGCTTTAGGAAAACAAAACTCTTCCTTTCCTTTTGTACCAATAAAAAAAGCTCTTTTTCTGTTTTGAGGCACACCAAATTCAGAAGCCATTAATACTTTATAAACTACAGTATAGCCTAACTTCTCAAAATCTTTTATTATGTTGTCTTTTACAACACCTTGTCCCATAGAAACTATGTTTGGTACATTTTCCATCAAAAATGCTTTAGGTTTATAAAAGTCAACAAAACTTACAAATGACTTGTAAAGTTTGTTTCTTTCGTCATCTACAATTCTTTTACCTGCAACCGAAAATCCTTGACAAGGCGGTCCGCCAATAATTAAATCAACTTTTTTAATTCCTGTCTTTTGGCTAATCTCTTTTGCTGTTTCATTAAACAAATCTGCTACAAGACCAAGTGATTTTTTATGATTTTTTTCAAAAGTCGTAATTGCGTCTTTCCAATGGTCAATACCTAAAAGCACCTCGTAACCTGCTTCTATAAAACCGTATGAAAGCCCACCACAACCACAAAATAAATCCAATACTGTTTTCTTTTCTCTCATCATTTTTTTTTGTGAGCTTTTAAATATTCAACTCTTTCTTCTGCAACTTTTAATGCTTCATTTGCTAAATCATCGTCTGCAATTTCATAAGCAATTTTTTCACTTAAATATTGAATTAATAAATTGTCTTTATTTAATTTGAGAATGTCAGCCAATTTAGCAATTTGTTCTCTTGTCGCTTTTCTTTCCCCTCTTTCAATTTTGCTAAGTATTGCAACGTCTATGTCAAGTTGGGCTGCAACTTGTCTAAGAAGCAGTCCTTTTACTTCTCTTTGTTCTCTAATTATTTCGCCTGTTGTTTTCAATTTGAAAATATTGACTTGACAATATGTGTCAAATGTAAAATGATATTTTGAAATAAGCAATTGTCAGCCCCTAAAATTTATTAACAGATGTGGAAACCTTGGTCAAATGGGGTGGTGGGTGGGCTTGGGTGCGGTCGGGCAAAATTAAATGTGCTGCAAATTGTGCAGTTGGCTTTTGTGTGTCGGCTTTGCAGCTCTTTTAATTTTGCGAAGGGTTGCCTGTCTTGGTGCATATTGTGGGAAACCTCAAATTGCGTAGGGTGTCCAATAGGGTGACGCATAACGGTTTCGGGCTTGGCGAAGGTGGCGATTTTCAGCACAAATGTTGATGCGGTGAACCAAATTTTGATTAACCACAAATGTGTCTGCGGAGCACTGAACCGCCACTTTTGCCAAACCCGTGTTGGCGGTAGTTATTTTATAAGTATCTCTCAATAAGTTTCAAATTGTCAGGGTCTTCAATAAATTCATTTACGCTGTCTTTAAAAATAATTTCTGTTTCATCTATTTTCTCTATGTGCTCAATTAGTTTTTCAATTTCGTCAAAACTAAAACCGTATTTGATTAACCAAATTTCGGTCTCATTATTTGTACCATATTTTATATAATTACTTAAAACTTGTGCTCGAATGTCACCTGTTTTATTGAAATAAAGAATAAATGCACTTGAGACTGGGTCTTTTATCGATAATGAAAGAACCTTGTCAATATAATCATAAGTGTCGTAGATTACCTTGTCAAAATCTATATCAACAATACTTGTGTCTTGTGAGAATAGAGGCACAGGTCTTTTAAAAGCTTTATTTGGCAATGATTCAGCAATGCAAGAGAATCTTACTTTCTTCTTTGAGAGTAACAGCCTAAATTCTCTAGGTGATATTTCTTTTCTGATTAATTGTCGTCTAAGTTTTCTTCTATAATCTTTTTCTGAGAGAAAGGCATATCTTAATGAGATAATTTCTGCAAAGGACTTCCCTTGAATTTGCCATAGTAAAATTGGAATGGATGTACTTAAAACATTTTTTTCACCGTCTGCTAAATCTGAACGTCTCAAATGTGCTTTATAAATATTTTCAAATGATAGCTTAATTTTTTTTCTTTGAGGAATTTCTAACCTGTAATACTCTTTAACAGTCAATGGTTCAAGATGTTTGTTTAAAAAATTATCTAAAATAAACGCTATTTCACTGTCAAGATTAGCGTTTGAAATTCTTTCAATTTGACTTTCTGTAAGTTGCAATTCAGCGTTAAAAGTATCGTTCTTGATGGCATCAACAATGTCAATAAAGTCTTCATTGTTTGGGTCTGTTTGGTTGTCTAGATTAGAGGTTATTGATAAGGATGACTCTTTGTTTAATCTATCAATAAAAAGTCTTTTGTTTTTTTTCTCGACTATGACATAACCATAATCGAAAAAATCATCTTCAATTGTGGTTCTTCCAGCTCTACCAATAAGGTTTTTAAGATTAAGTGTTTTCTGGTCTTCATTACCTGTGAAACTAAAATTATTTATCCAAACTATATCAAATGGCATATTGATGCCTTGGATTAAAGTAGATGTTGAAAAACAAATTTTTGCGTGATGTCCATTTACAAATTCTTCAATAATTAGTCTAGCCTTCAATGGTATTGAGCCGTGATGAATAACAATACCTCTTTTCATTAAGAAGATTAAGATGGAGTTTTTATCTCTATCGTCTTTTGTTCCAAGGAATTCTTCGAGTTTGTTTATGTAATGGAGACTTTTTTTATCGGTAATTTCAGGACACAACTCTATATAATCAGAAAATATTTCTAGGAAACTTCCATCGTAAATTTTTGATTTAGATATATAAATTAATGCAGTTCCATTATTCAGAATTACATCCTTTACGATATTACCCTCAATGTTTCTACCTTTTATTTTATCATCAAAAGGTGAAAAGTATTTAAAGTTACCATCTAAATATTCAATGTATATTTTACCTACGGTTTTTTGATTATACGTTTCAGAGTCTATATCATTTGTGATGTTATGTTTTTTAAATTGGGCATCAGGATTCAGTACGAAAGGATGTGTAAAAACCTTTTTTATGTTATTTAATTTTTTATCAATTCTTCTGACTAATGAGTCAAATTTCATACCTCGTATTCCCTCTTCAGAAATTTGTGCTTCATCTAAAAGGATAAGTTCCAAATTCAGGTTGCCAATATTTTTAAAAATTTCTTCCCCTCTTTCAGGTGTGATTATATAAATTCTGTTCTTCGTTCTTTTGGTATTTACAATTTCGATAAATTGGAGCACTAGTGTTTCGTTTGAAACTAGTTTTTTTACCTTTATTAGATATTCCGACAATAGTGCCCTTGACGGTAAAACAATGATTATATCCCCTTGTGTTTCCTTGATTAATTCTTGAAAAAGATATGATTTACCTGCACTTGTAGGAGCAGAAAATGAGAAGTTTGTATACTTCTTAATTGAATTATAAGCATCGGCTTGAACTGGTGTAAAGTTGTGTCCAGTTTCTTCGATTATAGTCTGTGCATATGCATTGTATATTGCTTCTAAAAATGAGTTAGGTTCGCTAGTTTTATAAAAAAGGCCCATTAAAAACATCAATTTACCTTCATAGATTTTGAATGCTTTGGGATTGTATTTTTTTAAGTAAGAAAGTGTTTCAAGGTGGCTATTATTTACAGGCCCATTTTTATGGAAATCAAAAAGTATTTCTTTGATTAATTCAGAATCAATAGTTTGATTAAAAAGGTTTTCGCTTAACATAATTCAACTGCAATTAAGTAAAGTTCTTTATGCTTTATAATCTCTTTAATTGGGTCAGATGCTAAAGCATTATTCAAAATTGTTATTATGTTCTCTCCATTTAAGGAAAATGCAGCTGCATAACCCTTTTCATCTTTAATGATGTTAGCTTTTGTCGTTGGGTCTAAAAATGGTTCTAACCACTTAAGTTCAGCATTGTCTCTGTCTCCAATGAACTCTTCAATTTGATTTAAAGCTCTTGCTCTTGGAGTTGAGTCTAAACTAAACTTTGCTTCTCCAAATACTAAATAATTATTAGTACTAATCGTATGAAAGTCAAATCCAGGGTTTCCTAAAACTTTTTCTTTTAATAGTTCTGCTAATGGAATTCTTTGATGAGAATATTCAATTTCTAAAGCAAGTTGTGCGGAATATGAAACTATAAACTCACCTATATCTTCATTAACACTTGTGGTAATGCCACCAATAATGTCTGTCACTATTTTGTTAATGGTTTTTTCCGCATTTACCTTAAAGGCTTTTTTTGAAATTTCATCTAAGTTGTTTATCCAACTTGTATCCGATATGTAGGTTTCAAACTCTTGAACTATCGGTTTGAAGTCTTTGATTTTAATGTGTAGACAGTTTATTTCACAACCTGAACCTGCTGGAAAGTGCTTTAAAGTTTTATTGTCAATTTGGTCTATGTCCATAGTTTAGGTCTGTCTTTTATAATTACCGCCAACGAACAGGGCTTGGCGTTGTTGGGGGATTTGAAAATCGTCCGCCCGGAACTGAAGCCCAATTGAAAAACTGAAGTTGAAGATAACAACTAAAAGCTAAATTGAAAAACGTCCAGCCCGAACAAAAGCTGCCATGTTGCTGCTGATGAAGATAACAACGTCCTGCCCCAATAACGCCAAACCCCATGTTATGTGTTCGCCCTTCGTCTTGGTAACTTGAATTGAATGTCTGTGTCCACCGTGGCAGGGTATGTCCCGGAAACGTTGGCACAAGGCAGGCTCTTTTGCAAGGCTGGCTTTTGTGTGTCAGCTTTGTGCGCCTTGCAAATGAAAAAATATTTAGCTGATAGTTTCATTAGTAATAATTTGAGGCGTTTTTCTTCGTGCAGTATTTTTTCCAAATTTCTCTTTCAATCTATCCACCACATAATACATCATCGGCACTAAGTAAACAGTGAGTATCAGTGATGACAGCAGCCCGCCAATGATAACCCAGGCTAACCCGTTTTTCCATTCACTGGCTGTTCCTTTTGCCAGAGCAATAGGCAACATACCGAATACCATTGCCAATGTGGTCATCAATATTGGCCGCATACGTTCCTTACCGGCTTTAATCAATGCAGCTTTATAGTACATCCCCTGTGCTTTTAACTGATTAGTAAAATCAACAATTAAAATGGCATTCTTTACCACCAACCCCATCAGCATTATCAAACCAAGCAGGGCAAATAAACTTAAATTGCTTAATGCTAAATTCAATGCAAGAAAAGCACCAATGGTTGCCACCAAAATGGAAAACAATGCAACAAAAGGATACACAAAATTGTCGTACAATGCCACCATAATTAAATAAATCAGCAAAAAAGAAATCATTAAAACAGAACCCAATGCGCCAAAACTATCGTTCTGTCGTTTTATATCACTTCCCCAGGTCATATTTATTCCATCTGTCAAAGGATTTTTTTTAAGATAAGCCACCACTTCATCTGCTACGGTTCCTGATGGACGGCCCAAAGCATCTGCCGTAAGTGTTATAGCAGGCTGGCGGTCTTTTCTTTCTAACAGTGAAGGCGAATTATCTCTCTCTACATTTGCAAACTGCGAAACCTCTATGGGCAAACCCATTGGATTAACAATAGATAAACGTTTTACATCATCATAATTTTTTCGCTCAAATTCATCTAACCAAATCCTTACAGGATATTCTGTTCCGTTTTCGGTAAGCGTTGCATCATCGTTGCCAGTAAAAGCGGTTCTTAAATTTGTTCCCACATAAGCAGTTGTTAATCCCAATCGCTGCATTTTATCTTTGTCAGGAATTATTTTGTACTCAGTGCTTCCGGTTTCTACTGATAGCCGGACATTATCAGCGCCGGGTATTTTTTCTACAATAGATTTTAATTCATTCCCCGATTTCATTACCAAATCCAGATTACTGCCACTCAAAGTAATTTCGATGGGAGCAGAACGTGGAATTAATCCCAAGGCCGCCATCGAATAATTTATTGCCGGGTATTTTAATTTTAAATCTTCCCGAAGTGTTTTCATAAACTCTTCAGTAGCTAAATTATTGAGTTCTTTTTTTGATTTTAATTGAATGGTAAATTCAGTTTTGTTTGTCGAGCCTACACCCAGACTTCCAATACCGGTACTTGGCCCGCCTACATTACTGAATACGGTTGCCACTTCTTTTTGTTGTAGAATATAGGTTTCTACCTGCTGGGCAATCAAATTATTTTTTTGAATTGATGTTGACTTATCAAATTCTAAAGCCATCCTGAATTTCCCCTGGTCGCCGGTAGAAATTAGTTCTTTCCCAATGATTCCCTGCTTCATTATGCCTAGCGTCATTGCAAAAAGCAGTACTACTATTCCTGTAAATATCAGCTTGTGGCTTAAAACCCATTCTAATTGTAAGCCATACCAGTTGATAAATTTATCTAACTGCTGTTCAAACCAAAGCAGGAAACGATTGAAATAATTAGTTGGTTTTAAATCTTCTTTAATACCAATTCGTGAAGCTAACCAGGGAGTAAGTGTAAAGCCAACCAGCAAACTGGTAAGTGTAGAAGTTACCACCACTACTGAAAATTGTTTAAGCATATCAGCTACAAAAACCTGTAAGAACAGGATTGGTAAAAAGACCACTACATCAACCAAAGTGATAGACAAAGCGGCAAACCCTATTTCCATTCGGCCATCCATTGCAGCAACCCGTTTTTCTTTTCCTTTATCCAAATGCTTTTGAATATTTTCCAAGACCACAACGGCATCATCTACCAGGATACCGATGATTAATGACATGGCAAGCAAAGTCATCAGGTTGAGTGTGTAACCCAGCAACCACATCACAGCAAAAGCCGTAACTAAAGATGTTGGAATGGCAACGATTACAATTAATGAGTTTCTAAAACTCCGAAGGAATAAAAGCATTACCAATGAAACCAATAGCACTGCTAAAATTAAATCGAACACTACTGAATTAACAGCTGCAATAGTATTATCAGTACTGTCGTCTGCAATGATAAACTTTACACTTGCATTCCTATTTTGCTCTTCAATTGTTTTGAATTTATTGCGAACTAATTTTGAAACATCAACAGCATTGGCATCTCCCTGTTTTTTCAACATGAGCCCAATGCCATTTTTCCCATTGTACCGGCTGATGGAAGTTGTTTCTTTTATTCCATCGGTTACAGTAGCTACATCTTTTAAATAAACAGGGCTGCCGGGAAGCGGCATTGCCACCTGCACATTTTTTATATCTTCTATCGTTGTGAATTTTCCTGATAGTCTCACCGAACTGTTTTCTTTGTCAGTTTGCACTTTACCGGCTGGTAAATCAAGCCCTGAGCGATTAACAGCATCTACCACCTGCGAAAGGGATAGTTTAAAAAGTTTCAATTTATCCAGGTTTACTTTTACCTGTACTTCTCTTTCTTCACCACCTAAAATAGTAATCTCTGCCACACCTTTCAACTGTTGTATTTGCGGAAGATATTCATCTTTCATTTTTTGGTAGAAAACGGTAACCGGCAAATTGCTGGTGGCACTGATAGACATTATCGGTAAATCATTCGGCGATACCTTACTCATTACCGGGCTTAAAATATCAGCCGGTAAATCTTTGCGGATATTATCGATGTAACGCTGGGCATCCTGCATCGCTTTATCCAGGTTCGTACCATATTTAAGGTTAGCAATGATGATAGAGGCGTTGGGCAAAGATTTTGTAACCAAATAATCTATGCCTTCCATATTGGATAAAGCGTCTTCAATTTTTCTTGACACGGAAGTTTCCACTTCACCGGGTTCGGCCCCGGGGTATGCTGTTTTAATAACTACAACCGGTTGATTAAAATCGGGCATCAGTTCATAACTGAGATTTTTATACCCGATAATACCCAATAAAGCAAGCACACTGAAAAGAACGATTATCAACGATGGACGCTTGATTGATATTTCTGTAATATTCATCTTTTGCCAATTAGGAATTAAAAATTAAGAATTACGGGTTTTCATTGTGATTTGAATTTTGCCAAGTATTTTGCAAATTTCTTCAGCATCATTATGAATACTTTCAAATTCCTCTTTTGTAATGTAATCCGTTGCTTGCAAAAGCTTCAACCAATAAATACTTTCCCTTGCTTCTTTATATGCGATACCTAACTTATTTAAAAAGTCTTTATCAGAAACAGCACCAATCGCTTCTTCCACATTAGCTCCAATAGAAGTTCCACTCCGAAGTAATTGTTTAGATAAAATAAATTCTTTCTTTTCGGTAATTAAGTGTTTATTTAAATTCACAATTCTAATTGCAAAAGCAAATGATTTTTCCTGTATAATATTATTTGACTTCATTTTAGTAATTTTTAATTCGTAATTCCTAATTTTTAATTGATTTCAAAAAAGTGATATGCCACATTCCCCTTAAATCGCCTGTCTTAAAATCGTATGCCATATCCAAAGGATAAAGCGTATTGATGGCTTTCCACACGGATGGTTGTATATCTTTGCTTTTACTACCATGACATGAAGCACACATTTGCTGCAACATGATTGGTTTGTAAAAATGAACTTCGCCATTTTTACTTTCCTCTGTTATTGGTTTTATAGAATCATTTATTATTCCCTGTTCTTTTAGTGAAGCAAATATTTTTACTATTCGCTCTTCTGCTGTATCGGGTTTATTCGCTGGATTTCTGTACTTCAAGGCCGTTCTTCTTATTGTTATGGAATCGGAAGCATAGATATTGGTGAGTGTATATGCCGCTGTTTGACAGTAAGGTACAGCGCCTTCAAAACCGGACTGACTGATTGCGGATTGCAGGGAATTTCGCAAGGTATCAAAGGTTTTCTTTACTATACTATTTCCCATTTTTGTATAATCTGATTTTATGCTATCATTATTTTTATTGCTGTTGTTACAGGCAGTAAATAATGCAATTACCAGAATGCTGATATAAAAAATAGTACACTTCATAATTCATAATATTTAATTTTTAATTGTCACATTGGCCCCATCAAAAAGATTAATAAATCCATTTGTTACAATCACATCCCCTTCTTTTAACCCCACTGAAACAGCCACTTTGTTTTCAAATTTTTTGGATATAGTAATATTTTGCAAAACAGCATTACCGTTTTTTACAAGATAAACCTGCGGTTGATTTTCTGAACCAACAGTAACAGCGGCAGGAATTACTATGCCTTGTTCAGGTGTATCATTTCTCAAATTCAATTTGCCAAACATGCCCGATTTAATGGCCAGGTTTGAAACATTATTCACGGTAAACTGAACAGGAAATGAATTGCCGGCATTTGCTTTGCTTCCTATCAAAGAAGTTTTTCCCTGTAGCTTAATTTCAGGAGCTGCATCTGCAATAATTTCGTAACTGTTTTTGTAATCAAATAATTTTAAATCGTTTTCGGGAACAGTAACCGTAAATCTTAACTGGCTTATATCTGTAACCTGCAGCAATGGAATGCCGGGCGATGCAAAAGCGCCAACCTCACTTAGCTTGGCAGTTACCACACCGTTGAAAGGTGCGTAAACAGTGGTTTTATTTAGTTGTGCTATAATGCTTGCCCGCAAGGCTTGTGCATTTTTAAGCGATGATTTTTGCATAATAGTACTACGTTGATTTTTTGCAGTTTGCAATTGCAACTCCGCTTTTTCTAATTGAATTCCCTGGATGGCATCTGCCGCAACAAGAATTTTATAACGCCTTACATCATCCTCCAACCCATTTATTTGTATTTGATTTGCCTGTAATTGAATGTCAACTTCCGAAGTGATATTTTGTATCTGTACATTTACCGTGTTCAACTGCTGGTTCAGCAAAGCATCATCCAATTTAATTAGTGCCTGCCCTTTTTTTACATTGCTGCCGGCATCCACATAAATTGCATTTATTTTTCCCTGTACTTCAGCACTGAGTTTGGTTTCTTTATTTGGTTCAAATGTGCCTGTATAAAAATATACGGCATCAATACTTTCTAATTTTATTGTTTGAGCCTGCACATTAATGGCCTGCTCTTTATTATATTGATACACTTTTTGTTGAGTTGCATTCTTATTTGTTTTAAGGCGAATAGCGATAGTTGCTACCAACAACAAAGGGATTAAAATATATAAAATCCTTTTCCAGGTGATTGACTTTTTTTTCATGTCGGTGATAATTAATTTCCAATTTTTATTTGATTCGTTAGTTTTTTGAGTTCCAAATCAGCCTTCAAATAATCTACCACTGCCGACAGGTAATTTTGCTGGGCTTCCCGTAAAGCAGTATCAGCCAGCAAAACATCTGTTAAAGAAGCCGTTCCCTGTTTTTGCTGAAGTACAGTTTGTTCATATATCGTTTGGGCCAGCTTAATTTGAGAACGGTTTGTTTCAATAGATTTTTGTGCAACTGCCATTTGCCGCTTTGCGTTATGGGTTTGCATAGCATTTTGTTCGGCAACCAATTGTACCTGCAATTCACTATTTCTTATTTCCAATTTTTTCTGACTTATTTTTCGTTGGGTTACTGTACCATTAAATAATGGATAGCTTATTTGAATACCTGCAAAACCAATGGGGTAGAATTTTAAAAAATCATTGGGCTGTTTGTCGTAGCCAAAACCGGTTTTGCCATACGTTCCAAAAAGTGAGACCGAAGGAAGCTTACTCTTTTTCAATGTATTTAACTCACTCAGCAACAATTTGGATTGTGTATTTGCCAGGCGAATTTCTGTTGTCGGAGTACTTGAATATTCATTACTCTTTTCGTAGAGAATTTCCTGCTCAATTTCCATGTTTTGGTCAAGGGAGATTCCCATTGCAAATTTCAATGCATTTATTACCTGCTCATATTTGCTGGTCACTGATTCTTTTTGTGTTTCAAGCTGTTTTTTTTGCAATTGAACCTTGCTCACATCTGCACCCTTTGCCATCAGTTGTTCTTTTAGCAATTGCATATTTTTTAATAGTCTGGATGTGTTCACTATATTACTGTCAATAAATGCTAATTGCCTGAGTAAAAGTTGTCCGTTGTAATAGAGATTTGAAATATCAAAATAAATTTGTTCTTCTGTTTTTTGCAATTGCAAATCGCTTAGCTCTGTTGCAATTTTAGCTGTTTGTATAGCCCCAAACACCTGCGGATTATACAATGGCATTGTTAACTGCAAATTGGCATTGATGTTATGCGGCACACCAAATTGTGTTTCTTTAAAAGCGCCTGCAGGACCGCCAAAAATAGATGCAGGCATTAACTGTGTTGGCAAATCGGTAAAATATTTATAATCTGCATTGGCTGATATTTTAGGAATCAGGTTAGCTTTTGCTTCCATTTTTCTTTGCTGGCTTATCGCAATATTGTTTCTGCTCATTTGCAAAGCTTTGTTGTAAACCTGTGCAGTATCAATGCACTGTTGCAAGGACCATACCTGTGCCTGTACTGCGGTAAACCCTGTTACAGTAAGCAGTAGAACCAAAAATTGTTTGCGAATGTTCACTAACTTCATTGGTCAAATTTTTTATTTGATGAGTAATAGCTGGCTATCCTCTATTCCTTTTACCGAATGTTTTATCATCGGCTCAATATTTGCATAGTCGCCGGGCAATAAAATTTCTTTTATTCCTCTTTCATTTTCAAAAACCACTTCTCCTGTTACACAAACTAAAAGGGCAGGTGTTTTTGTTGTATGTTCTTTTAATAATTGGTTATTCAAAATCTGAATAGCCGTTATATTTCCTTCTGCTGCTTTAAAATGAGGGATAGCAGAAACGGGTTTTAGTTTTGTATGCAAATCTTTTATGTTCATTCAAAATAGTTTTCAAAGGTCAAAAGGTAGCCCTGCATTTCTTTCAGGATTTCAGCATCCTTGCTTTCAGCTTTTAGTTTCTCCAATTGGCCTTTTATCGGAATTAAAAAATTATGTAACTGGTTATGAGACTCTCCTTTCATTGTACACTTGGCAAAAATGGTTTTAAACTCTACCTGTAGCGAATCATAAAGTTTTTCAACTTCAACTTTACCTGTAATACCATTCTGCACAAGCGATGACATATTGTTGATGCCTTTTATGGTTTCGGGGTTGGCCTTCCATTTTTTCCCATTATCCAACTGAACTTTGGCGGCAGTTTCTTCATGTTCACCTTTGTTGTCCATTTGCTCATCTTTCATTTCTGATTGCTGGTGATTGTCATGACTTCCCTCTTTCTTGCTTTCCTGATTATTGCAGGCAACAAATACAAGAAGTACAACAGGTAGTAATAATTGAAATCGTTTCATTTTTTGAAATTGTTTTATGTATTAATAAATAAGATGCACCAGCAATGAATACTGTTAACCCAATACGAAACAACATTGCATTTACGGTTTTCGTTTCGTACAAGCCGCCATTGTTAATGTGTATCCTTAAACCTATAAAAGCGGCAACAAGAATAAATACAGAGACGGCTAATAGCCAAACTGACCACTTTTTCATTTTTAATGAACCATACGCAGCCACCAGGTACAAAATACTACTGATGAAATTTGCCCACACAACAAGTGGTACATAGTTGCCTTCTTTAGCCCTGATACCAAACAGGTCGAAGATTACAGAGCCGCTTAGAAACAGGGTTAGAGAACCAAACAGAAACAGTACTACGGCCATTATTATAATAAATGTTCGTTTCATATTTTATGGTTCATATTTTAATTAAAGTCAAAATACTATCCATCAGTCTATTTCCTTTTTTCTTAACATCAAATGAAAAATCAGTCATTCTCCATTGTAACATGTGGAGCCGGAAACTACCCATAATGATGTGTAATAAATCCTCGGCGGGAGCTGATGTTTCAAACACTCCCTCTAACTGTCCCTGCTTAATAACCGGCAGAAGATGCTTTCTTTTCGTTGCCATTATCTGCATAATAGCAGCATTTATTTTTTTACTTTCTTCCAGCAAGCCTTCTGAAAATACCGCAACCAAAAAATGAGGATGTTTTTCAAAATAAGCAAACTGGTTATTGAATACTGCTTTCAGTTTTTCCACAGGGTCATCTAATTTTTCAACACAGGCAGTAAGCCGTTTATCCATATCGGCAGCAAGGTATTGAAGCATGGTAACGATGATTTCTTCTTTTCCTTTAAAATGGCGGTACAGGGCACTCTCCGCAAAGCCCATTTTTGCAGCAAGGTTTTTTGTTGTAAGTCCTGCAAGACCTGATTCCGTGAGAATTTCACCTGCAGCTTCAATAATTTCTAATTGACGTACTTTAATTTCCATTACATTTATTTTTTTGAACAATCAGTTTAAACCTGCCACTGTTTCAAATTATTGTTTGTTAAGAAATGCAGAATACATCCAAACTAATTTTTCCTGCATCCTGATATAGTCACTCATTAAAGCGTTGGTTCCTTCATCACCGGCTTCGTCTGATAAAGAAAGTAATTCCCGTTGCAATAGAATTACAGTTTGAAAAGAGTTTAAAATTTCCTTAACCGCTGTAATGCCATCCGATACCTTGGTGCTCTCAGCAATTTTTGAAGTTTTTTTATAATCAGAATAATTGTGATTGGGCGAATGACCTAGGGTTAAAATTCTTTCGGCGACCTCATCAACTTTCAACAATAAATCGTTATACAGTTCTTCAAATTTTAAATGGAGTTCAAAAAACTTGTCTCCTTTAATATTCCAGTGGTAGCCTCTTGTGTTTTGATAAAAAAGAGAATAGTTAGCCAGTAATGTATTCAATTTTTCGGCTAATTGTGCTGCTTTGGCGTCATCAAGTCCAATTGCATTTAAATTTTTCATATTGCGATTTTTTAAGTTTTACTATTGATTGTTACAATCTTATTTATTACATCACATTAAACTGTGTTGCCAAGTCTCATTTTATAAAAAGAAATACCCAGCCATATTACAGAAGCTGTCATGGCAATAGCGCCTATTAACACTAAAGCAGGAGGAAGGCCAAAATATACTTCTGATAAAATACCAATCGGCATCAGTAACCCCGTTAGGGCAAGCCAGGAAATAGCCTTTACACTTTTAAGTTTATCTCTAAAGCGCAGTAGCAAATAGCCTATTAGAATATTCAGGAAGGCAAAGAGGTTGCCATGCACATGGGCTAACCTGCTTTCAAAGTGTTTTCCAGTACTATAAGAGTTTACCCACTCTGCTTTGCCGGGTGCAAAATCCCTTAAATAAATTAAGAGGAACCCGTAAGCCATAAAAGCCCCCATTGTAAGGAACCCGATGGCGATGTTATTTTTTCCGTTCATGATTTTAGTTTTAATGTTTGTGAATGTTCACTCACAAATATAGTTGCGCTTTTTACCGGGATAAGTAACCTTTGTTACATTGAACCATGATTTTGGTCAGATTTACATTTTTTTAGAAATTTCATTTTGGCGAAAATCTTCTTATGTGGTGGAAAATTGGCTCTTATGGGATTTGCTTTTCTGTTGGCCTGTGCGGTTGGGCAAACCCTCAATGTACCAATATGGGCAGGAATTAAAAATGGCTTTGTATCGAGGTTTTGTTTGTCTTACAATGTGCTAAAAATAGCGTGGGGTCGGGTGGCAAAGTCATGGGTGATTGTATATGTGTAGGATGCTCAATAGGGTGACACATAACGACCAAGTATTGCCGCAGATGGGATATTTGATGCTGTGTCTGCCCGCAACTGCAGTCGAATAATGATTAAAAGTACAAGTTAACAACTAACTGCCCAGCAGAATTCTGTCAAGCCAGGATGCAGTATAATAGCGATTTGCAGCTGATTGTTCTTCCGTCAAGCCCCATTTGTCGGCAATACATTTGTTATGTGCACACCCTTCTTAAAAGGCTTTGCTTTCCTGTTTAATGTAAGTAAAAGTATTCATTTATGGTTTCATCAAGCCTGTTTGATAAAAGTTTAAAGTTGTCTTGTGTTGGTTTTAAGTTTACAAACTTTCCAATAATCTTACTTCTTTTAAATAGTATGATTGTGTTATCAACTTGTTGATTTATTTTACTATCTCTAATGTCAGAATCTGTATCAGAAAAAGAAGGGACAAAAGTTAGTGCTGTTTTTTCAAGTTTTAATTCTATTCCCAAATTTTCTAATTCTTTTTCCCTATTAACCTTGCTATAGTTTGATTCATTACCGTAAACAAAATAAACTTTCAGGTATTTTTCCCGCTTTTTGCTTTCAGATTCCAAAAATGTAAGCCATTCTTTTATATCCTTCCAATTGGGATTGTTACCAACAAAGTATAGAATACCATGATACCACCCATACTTACAAATAGGGCAGGCCTTACTTCCTTTATCAGGCCCCCATGCATGGAATGGCGTAAAAGAAAATACATCTTCACCTATATTTTTTCCCGAATTGATTCCAATTGTGTTTTTTATAGGATAGTTAGGAATGTTTAACCCAAGAATGATGTTTCTTTCCCCAACTAACAGAGAATCTTTTTGTTTAACCATCGTTACAACTCCACTTCCTGTACGGTTTTCCATTTTTTTTCTATAGGCTGTTGTCAGCAATTTATCATCATCAAATACAACATCGTCAATATAGTACTCATTAATTTCGTTAGGTTCTTTAATGGTCATATGTATGTGAGCTGGGAAATCCCTTGTAGGATATTTACCTGGCCTTACAGTGTATATAAAATATCTCCCTGATGAATCAGTTTTTACCCACCCACGAATATATCCGTGAGTTTGCCCTTTTTCATTTGGCGGCATACTCCGTTTTTCCATGGGTTTATGTACATACCTTCCTTCTATGTTTGTCTGATAGTAGTATATAAGAACATTTGGTGCTGGTGTTATCCCATCTTGATGATATGCTATTCCCGTAAGTAGAATTTTTTGCCCGTTCTGAGTCCAACCGGAACTTGTATCAACAGCACTAATTGCCTTTGTAATACCATTAAAAGTAAACTCACTATTTTCAAAATTTCCGCCAACCCTTTGTCCTTTACAGCTTAGTAATATGGAAGTTGCTAAAAAAAGAAAAAATGTTCTTGTTCCCATTGCCAAATATTTTTAAGCAAATCTCATTATTAGATCACTGTAAATCAAATTATATGTTGCAAAATGAGGTTATTTTGTTGTCAAGCGATGAGTTTTATTAAACAGATTTTTAAAATCCGTTGCAAAATTTCTGCTAACCCGAAGTTGTACATTATTTTTCATTGTTAAATCATAATCCCCATTAAGCCTTGTGGTGTAGGAACTAACCATTTCAATATTGACAATGGTGGATTTATGTACCCTTACAAATTTTTCGGGGTTTAATGTAATTGAAATAGACCTCAATGTCGCATTATACAGGTGTTTTTTGCCTTCAAGGTGAATATTGATATAAGGTGGGTTTGCTGAAAAATACAATATCTCTGATACGGTGATATTCTGTTTTTTATTGCCATCAGTTACTAAGATAGTGCTAATAAAGTGGTTTGTCGAACTCTCGTTTTGTACTTCAGAACCGGGAACTGCCAATATCGCTTTTTTGTAAAAAAACTGAAAAATCAATACCGGAATGGAGTATATTATGGCTAACAGGTATAAATGTTCTGATAAAGCATATCTGAATGTTTGTTGAAATGCAAAAGTGTGATAATAAAATATCTTGGATATTGTCCAAACTGAAAACGGAAATGCAATCAAATGAACAAAAATGGGTAAAAGAATTATTGTTATATGAAAATATAATTGCTTAGTTATTTTCCATCTGACAGCAAGATATTGTGAAAATAATAAAGGTGCAAAAAGCCACCAAAATGAACTGAACATAAATGATTCGGAAAAATAGAATGACGAATTTTTCAATTCTGACCGTAAAAAGTCTTGCATCAATGTAAGTACGATAAAAGCTAATACAAGCAGTGTCAAGACAAAAGCAATTCTCTTGTCTGTTTTACTAAATTGTATTGGCAAAATTCTGTTCATACTATTTGGGAGTGTCCGACAGGGTTGCACATAACGTTCGAGTATTTGCGAAGGCAGGGAATTCATTGATTGTCCAGCCCGGTACAAATGCCAAATTGAAAATATGTTGTTGAAGTTAAGAACTAAAGCTGAACATTGAACGTCGAGCCCGAACCGCTGCTGATGCTTGCAAATAGCTGAAGTTACATTGTCCAGCCCTGCTTTTGCAAATACTTTTGTTGGCAGAAGTATGGCAAAGATTATAATTTGCTAAAGGAAGCAGGCGGTTAATTGTCCGCCCGCAACCTTTTGTAAACTTCTATTTTACATTTTTTCTATTCATCAATTTATACCCTGCTAATACTGTTAGGATAATTCCATTAATTATGAACATCCATTTGTATTGATATATTTTGGGGTCGAAAAACTCGACCACTAAGGAAATGCCGACTATTAGCAGTAGAACAGAAAAAATAATGTCAATTGAATTTCTCATAAGCTCTAATATTGCGGAAGTAAATCCAAATTACTATTCCTGATACATGACACACCACATGCAACAGAAATTGAAAATGAGCCAGCACCAACGCCACGAGGTTGAGCAAACCCAGATCCTGCATTTGTAGCCATTAACAATGTTTGACAAGTTGTATTCTGAAAGCACGCTATATGGGCATCGCTTACACAATCTTGTGTACATGACCACCAAGACCTCTCAAGTTGAGTTCTCCCGCCATCAGATGAACTACTTGGTTCAATTGTAGAATTAATGACAACCCCGCTATCAACGGTAATTGAGCCTAAATCGACATTATCGTACGAAGTAAAATGATTCGTATAACTACCGTCGGTATTTTGCGTTGGTTTTACAATACAATGAAAGACACGCCTATCTTCAAGAAGAAGACTGATTAAACCTCCACTTTCTATTCCATTGTTATAAATTTTCGTATAGTAGAACTGGTAGGTATTTGTATCTTTATACATATCATAATATGTGGTCGTAGAATAATCAATAAATTCATTTGATGTGTCTCGGCTTAATGAATTTCTGTTGTCACCAAGTAAATTTTTAGTCTTACTTATAAAATCTTCTTTCGAAATCGGTTCATTATCGGGTCGGTTCGAAATCTTTTTACATGAATAAAGGCTAATACTTAGCACAAAGAGAATAAGAGTCGTTTTCATTTTAGATAAGTTAATGTTGTTATTCCTACCTTCAGATTAGGGCTCTGTGTCGGATTGTTCTGCCCGTTAGCAGTTAAAATTTCGCTCTTGCATATTCTGTCGAAGTAATTAATGTTGCAGGGTTTCTTAATGTCCTGATTTTATACTGTCGAAGTTTGAAATGTTGCGATATTATTTCTGCCAACGGTGAGTATTTGCGAAGGCAGGGAATTCATTGATTGTCCAGCCCGGTACAAATGCCCAATTGAAAAACTGCTTTTGAAGATATGTACTAAAGCTGAATAAAGAACGTCCAGCCGGAACCGCTGCTGATAGTAGTACATAGTTGATGTTTCATTGTCCAGCCCTGCTTTTGCAAATACTTTTGTTGGCAGAAGTAAGATAGAATACTGCTCATTTCTGCATTTGATAATTGAACGAAAATTGATAAATGGGAAGCCCGTAATCAATCTCGGGGGCTTTAAGATATTTATAATATATTGCTTTGATGTCAACAACCTTGTTTATTTCTATTCCGAAACCTATCGAATAGCCAGTATAGATTCCCTTAGTCTCAATATCGGGCAGAAATTCCTTTATGGACTTAGGGGAAGATTTACAAAAATGGTAGCGTGTGGTTAACCAAAATATTCCGACGTTTTTCGAGTTGGTCTTCTCCCAAGCACCAGTTTGAAACAAAAAGCCGCCAGTTGCAAACGTGTTGAGGAAATTTACAGGTTTACCTGTTAGAGGGTCTGAGATTTGACCTATGCGTGTCCCGTTCAATAACCGTTCGCCTAATTGACAAATGAACGCCGTCTTGGTTAGTTTTTCTGTTTTCTTAAAATAAACAGTTTGGTCAAGGCTAATGTTGACCAAGCCGCTCATTGGGTTGATATACTGGCTTACTAACTGTTCGTTGCTTTTTGTTGGGGATGAAGCCTGAAATGTATTATTGCTTACTCCACAATAAAATGAAATGGGAATTGAAAATTTTCCCGGCTCTCCGATATACAATTTAATGAAACGTGCAGATGCATTTACTTGCCCGGTGTTCATTACATCAATAAATCCTGAAGAAAATATTTCTGGCTTTTTGTTTTTTGAAGATGTGTCAATTTGCAGATTTTGAGCTTTAGAATGAAAGTATGAGAAAAGAATAGCAATAAGTGCAATAAACTTCATTTTAATATTTTTGAATCAAATTATCTACAATATTTTAAATCCCATGTTGCTAAGCTTTTGACTTAACTCAACAATTTCTTTTTCATTTAAGGAGATTCGAAATGAAGAATATTTGTTGGATAATATTTGTGTAGAAGAATCGGAAATTAACTGTAAACTTTCACTTTTAAAAAATATTTGTTCATTTAATTTGAATGCCAAAAAATAAGTTTTGCATTCTATAAAATTTCCTTTGTCAATTATTGTTGCATACTTCAACGGCAAGAAAAGTGAAATGCTTAAAAAGACAATTTGATTATATATCTTAATTTGAACAAATAGGCTCAGAAAAATAAAAAATAACAGTATTTCCGAAAAATTTACTATTCGTCCCTTTATTGTTGAAAGCGATATTTCTCCTGCTATTGTAAAAATAAAAAGAATGTATAATACAATTGCGTTTATTACAATCAAAATGTTCAAGATGAAAAGTTTAAACTTCATAACTCTATTATTGAAATTGCAGTGCCAAGTTTTGGCACTGCAATTATTTTTAAATATTATGGATAAAGCATATTATATGCAGAGCAGGCTAATCCCGCTGCAACATAGGCTTGTGGCGGTAAAGCTGAATAAGTTACTTGCATAACGGCACCAGCTCCCAAAACATCATTTCCTACGAATGTAACAATTTGTTGCCACCATTTTTTGGCTTGCACGTTTTGCCCTGATTGATAATCGTGCCAATAAATGGCAGAACCAATTGCTATATCAATAGTATTGTTTAGCTGAGTAAACTCATCGTTTGTAAGTTTTGATTTATTAATATTACTTCGAATAGACTCAAATTGCTTTACAATTGCATTGTCATAGAGTTCCTTATTTTCATTTGCAATATTTGGGAGGTCATTAATGACACTTAAAATATTGTCAATTTGATTTGCATATTCAATAGCTAAAGAGCTTTTCCCTTGTTTGTAAACTGAAAGCAATTTTTCATAAAGGTCTTGACTACTAGAGGAATTTAAAGACGATAGTTTTTCAGCAATTGCAGAACTGGATTTTTCGTCTATGTTCAACCCACTTGAATTTAAGCAATTAACTGATTGAGCTACAATTTGATTGAATGAACTACTTGCTTTGAAGCCATTATCTAAACATTTATTGTGCATTAATCCAATCGAAGGAATCTGCGAATAACTAGAAATAGCAATCCCTATGATTGCAACTAAACTGAAAAAAAACTTTTTCATTTTTAAAAATTAAATTGTTAGATTCTTACCTTCAGAGTTACAGGCGCTGTGTCAGAATTTTCCGCCGTTAGCATTATAAATTTTCTCTTTCATATTCTGTTGAAGTGCTTATGAATGCAGGGTTTCTTAATGTCCTGCGTTGCAGCTTCAAAGTTTGAGGTGTGTCCACTTATTTCTGCCAACGGACAGGTATTGCCGATGGTGGGGAAATAGAATTCCTGTCCGCCGGAACCACTGCCTGGCTTTTTGCTAAAGATAAATAATAAGAACTAAAGCTGGGCTTTGTTCGTCAAGCCCCGAACCGCAGCACAATAGAATTACCGCTGCTGATTGTTCTTCCGTCAAGCCCCACTATTGGCAATACCCGTGTTATGCGCTGCCTTGCTGTCCTTCCCTAATTGTGTCCTCGTTTCATATTTCATTGTCAATGTAATGCTGTTACGTTTACTTTTTCTATACCAATTAACCGCAGTTCTATATGTCTTTCCTTTGCCTTGTTTTCAAATTCACTAATAATTTCAAGAATATCGTAGTCAATAAAATTACACTCGCTGCCGTCAATTGTCAGCACACTATTTTCAGCTACTTCGTCCAATGCTTTCTTTAAACTCACTTTGTTCAGGAATGTAACGTCAGAGTTGAGTTTGATATGTTCAGTTTCAATCTCATTAATTGTCTTTTTCGTGATTTTATATTCCGTTTTAAAGTTACTGCGAATGATAAAGTATGTGGATAACAGCAAGCCTATACTCACCCCAATAAGCAGGTCTGTTGCAAGAATGGCGAAGATTGTAAGTATGAACGGCAAAAACTGTTTCCATCCTAAACTCCACATATTGCGATAGAGTTTAGGTTTTGTCAAGTTGTAACCAGTGATAATGAGAATGGCTGCAAGCGAAGCGTAAGGAATTTTGTTGAGCAGAAATGGAACAAGTAATACCGCAAGCAAAAGAAAAAGTCCATGTGTGAATGCTGAAAGTTTTGTCCTTGCTCCTGCGTCAACATTTGCCGAGCCTCTTACAACAACTGCTGTCATTGGAATTGCGCCTAAAAGTCCGCAAGTCATATTTCCAATTCCTTGTGCAACCAGTTCCCGATTTATAGGTGTTATGCGGTTACGTCTGTCTAATTTGTCAATGGCTTCAATACAAAGCAAAGTTTCAAGTGTTGCAAGCAGTCCAATTGTTATTCCGTCCTTCCATATTTCAGTATTGCTGAAAAGTTTAGTGAAATCGGGAAACGAAATTTCTTCAAAAATATTCGTTGGAATATTTACTAATTGAGTATGTTTTAGAGAAAACCCTGATGTTGCACTACTAAAAATTAAGTTGATAACTATTCCTAAAACAACGACTAATAATGGCGCAGGAATTGTTTTTAATTTATGTGCAAATGGTAATTGTAACATACGAAAAATTACAATTGAAAGAATTGAAATTAGCAGAGTACCGGCAGTTACATGATGTCTGAAACCGTCAAGATTAGCAGGAACATCTTTGCCTGAAAACAATTTTAAAATTCCGCCTGCCCAAAAATCAGGTTGGTCATATCCCAAGGCAATAGGAATTTGTTTAGTGATAAGAATAATGCCGATTGCAGCTAACATTCCTTTAATAACCGATGAAGGAAAATAATTGGCAATTACACCCATTTTCAAAAGCCCAAGAATGAGTTGAAACAAGCCAGCTATTACAACTGTAAGCAGAAATATTTTATAGTCGCCCAGCGAAATGATGGAAGCGGCAACCAATGTTGTCAAGCCAGCCGCAGGTCCCGAAACGGCAAGTTGAGAACCACTGATGAGTGAAACCATAAGTCCACCTATGATGCCTGTTAAAATCCCTGCGTAAAGTGGCGCACCCGAAGCCAATGCAATCCCAAGGCAAAGCGGAAGTGCAACAAAAAAAACGGAAAGTCCGGCAGGTAAGTCGTGTTTAAGCCAAATGATTCTGTAATACTTAATTGTCCTTTTCACTCTTCTTTAAATGTCTTTGTTATTCTGTCAAAGGTAATGTGTTTAGTTAATGTGGTGTCCCAAAAAGGTTGCGCATAACGAACAGGTATTGCCGATGGTGGGGAATTTATATTCGTCCGCCCGGAACTGCTGCCTGGCTTTTTGATAAAGTTAAATATTAAGAACTAAAGCTGGGCTTTGCAGGTCAAGCCCCGAACCGCAGTACAGTAGAATTACCGCTGCTGATTGCTCCAATGTCGAGCCACACTATTGGCAATACCAATGTTGTGCGTTCGTGCTACTTCGTAAAACAAAAAGTTGAAATAATTAATAAGAAACGCCAAAAAGAATTACTTCATCGGCAATCTCATCAACCGAATGAATTTTGTCTTGTTCTTGAATGTCAAGTCGCTTGTAAGTTACTTGTGTCAAGTCAGGTTTTTGAGTAGTGTATTTACCTTCTTGGGTTTCAGTGATAAACTGTAACAAGCCTTTTGTTTCTGCGTTGTCAAAGTCAATTTTAATTTTTAATGGTTCTGCCATTTTCAATTTATTTGAAGGTTACTTTTCTCTTAGATTGAGTTTCTACTTGGTTTTTTATTGGTTTCAAATCTAAGGCAAAATTACAACTATCACAAACCAAAATGTCATTATCCTTGACATTTGGATTGATTTTAAGCTTTTGTTTCTGTATTTCTTGACTATTAATGTCCATATAACCAGTTACTTTATGCCTTTTACCGCACTTTGGACATTGTATATCTAATTCAACGGCATCTACTACTTTTTGTTGTCCTTGTTTTTGAGGTTGTCCAAATGGGATTTGGGCAGGTAAATTTCCTGATGGGCTTACCGTAAATGTTTTTGCCAATTTGAAGTCATCAAGATAGTATAGTTTGTAAATAGTTGAACCGTCGAAAATCATTCTTAATACCGTTTTTATCCGGTAAACAATGTCTGCTAGTTTTTTGTCAGCATCAATATTTTCAATAACTAAAACCTCAGCCAAATCTTCAATTTTTAATGAACGACCGTGTGTCCTCCAAGTCATATGGTCACAAAACATATCAGCAACATCATTTGCTCGTTTCTTACGCATTTCATTTGTGACAGGAGTTTTAGTATCTCTGGTAGTTGTCCAATTTTTAAACTTATATTTTTCAAGCCATTCTTTTACTAAGTCTTTGGCAAATTCCAATGAGTTAATTACACCATATAATTCTCCGGGTGAAATTTGTGCAACCATTACAGCGTCAAATGGATTTAAGTTGCCGTTCTTGGCTGCTTCATCTTTTTTCTCATCGACCCATGCTTTATAATCATGTGCAGAAACAACAGATCGCCCAATTTTTACTTGAGCATCTATAGGACCTAAGCTACCAGTTTCAGTCATGTAGATATTGTCACCAGAAAGAACCAAAATAGTGCCTGCACTTTTTGCTTCACCAGCAATTACGAAATTAACCTCTTCAAACTTTTTTCTTAAAAACTTTGCAATTTCTTCTGCAGCTTCACCACTACCGCCAGGCGTTTCAATGTAGAAATCAATTTTCTTTTTGTCTGACTGTCTTAAGATGTCTTGGATATTGTAAAAGTCATCTTGAACAAGGCTAACATCAATTCCTCGGTTTCTTGCTTTATTAATATCTGCCGCATAAATAAACATATATCTTCCTGTATGTTTATTATAGTCAGCAATTAATTTTTGCAGTTCGGTTTGTAACTCTAAAATTCCAAGTCGTCTAGAAACATATTCATTTAAAATTCTTGCCATTAGTTTTGAATTTTCATTTTACGAATATAGAAATAATTAATTTGCACGGATGTCTCCTAAGCATGACGCACAACGGGCAGGGCTTGGCGTTGTTGGGGGATTTGAAAAACGTCCGCCCGGAACTAAAGCCCAATTAAAAATATGAAGTTGAAGTTAACAACTAAAAGCCAAATTGAAAAACGTCCAGCCCGAACAACTGCTGCCATGTTGCTGCAGATGAAGATAACAACGTCCTGCCCCAATAACGCCAAACCCAATGTTGCCTGCAGGTTTTCTATGTCGCCCGTTAGAAATTTATGTCGTCAATTATGGTGTCAAAATAATCGTCAATGTCGTTACGCCACAAATAATTTGGGTGATAAGTTCTGTATGCAAACGGAACATTTTTTAAAGTCACTCTTGAAAGTTGTCTTTCTGTTGAGTTAGGAAGTGCTTCATATTTTAGTTCTCCAAAATTGTCTTTTATGATGCTGTCATAATTTGGCCCTGTCAAGAATAAAACAACATTGGGATTTAATATTTCTAACTCTTGTGGAATTACATGAAAGTGTTCTCGTTCGATTTCGTAAATGTAATCAGGTGGAAAACCTTTGTCGCCATGCTTACCGATTTTTACAATATTGTTCCATGTCAAGCGGATTTTTTTGTCAGGGAACTTTTTTTGCAAAGAGGATAAGAACCTGCTTATGCCATTCCAAAATTGTCCGCCATATTTCCAGCAATCTCCCTCATTAAAAAAGCCGTCATAAAGAGTTTGTATGTCGTCAATAGTACCGTTTTCTTTTTCGTACCAACTATTGGTTTCTTGACCATAAATCATAAGTCGGATGTCTGCATTTTTATATTCTTCTTCGTTGTCAATGTAAAGAAGAAGAGGGTTAGCAGGTTTTATGTCCAGATTGGAATCTTCAATAATTGGTTTGAGTCCAGCCGTAAGGTTGTCCCACTTTGATGAATAGAGATTTGTTAGTGCTTCGTTCATTTTGTGTCAAGGTTTAGAGTTTTGTCCATGAGTGCATACTGCCTGATGGGCAATTAAAAGATGAAGGTGTGTTTTTTGCTTTGATTAATGTTCCGCATTTTTTGCATTGATAATTGTTTGCACCAACTTCACCTAAGTCTGTCCATGAGTGCATACCACCGCCTGGACAATTAAAACTGCTTGGTGAAGAATTGTTTTGAATTGTCGTCTTACATTTTTTGCATTGGTAATTTTTCATGTCAAGTAGTTTTGGTTTGAAAAAATTGGTGTCTGGGAATTTTGATTAGAATACGGTTGCCCAATAAACTTGCAGGCAACGAACAGGGCTTTGTGCAGGCAGGGCATTGTTGATTGTCCAGCCCGGAACTGAAGCCCAATAAAGAAATAAAAGTACAAGATAAGAACCAAAAGCCCAACAGAATTCCGTCCAGCCCGAACCAAAGTAGAGCGATGCAAACAGCCGAAGTTTGAACGTCAAGCCCTGCTTGCACAAAACCCCATGTAAGCTGCATACCCTAATCGGGGAGGTCTGTAAGTTCACCATTTTCAACGTCTGAAACTAATTGTATAAGTCTGTCTTCAATTGTCAAACCAAAGTTTTTTTCAGGGTCATAGTCTGCAATAATTACTTCACTACTGAATTGCTGAATTTCTACGAGGCTTTCTGTAATTAAATCGTTTAATTCTTTGAACTCATCCAGCCAAAGGAATACATCTGCTTCGAAGTTAAAAGGAGTTGTCACACCAAAAGCATTTCTCGTCATGTTGCTACTCCCAACGATACCAAAAATGGGTCTGTCATCTTTCTTAAGGATAAAGATTTTGGCGTGCCAATGAAATGTTGTGCTAAGCTTTGCAGAAACAACTATGCCTTGATTTTTTAAATTATCTCTGAAATTTTTGTAAGGAGTCAGCCATTGAGGATTATGTACTCCAACTGTAGTTAGATTAATTTTATGTTTTAAAAGAACACCATCGAAATTGGCTTCTGTAGAAACCTGGTAAATTCCGCCTTTGAAATATTCTTGAAAAAACCTGAACATAAAAGTACATTATTCCCTAAGCCTGTGTCCATTGAATTTACCAAAAGTTTCCTAAACCAGTTTTCATTCTGTCGCTTCCTTAAAAATATTACGAGTCCCATTATAGTTATTTTTCTATTCTTTTAATCTCCATTCTTTAATATAATTCTCTGCTGATTTACTTCCCATAGACTTAGCTTTAAACAAATCCGCTTTTGCACCGATAACATTGTGATTATGTCCAATCTGTCCTCTCATATAGTATGCGTAAGTAAGTTCGTTTTGGTCTAAGCCTCCAAACTCGATTGCTTTGGCATAAAAGAAATATGCTTCTTTAGGAAGATTTTCATTGGCTTGAGTTGTAAGCCATCCTCGATAATAATATAGCGAACCTGAACTTGGAATTTTTAGTATAGCGTCATCAAAAATTTTAAAACCATTTTCAAAACCTTCAAGATAAGCAATGGCAGTAGCTTTCTTAATAATCAAATTAACATCGTCAGGATTTTTCTCTAACTCTTTTAAGGTAGCAGCCAATTCACTCTCAGTTTCAATTTTCGCCTTTTTCTTTTTGGAGCGCTTGTAATTTAAATAACAATAATGAGAATGATACAAATTATAAAAATAAGTCCCATAATTTTTTAATGTTGAAGTTAGAGTTACGCTGTCAAAGGGTTGCAGCTTACGGGCAGGTATTGCCGATGGTGGGGAATTTTATATTCGTCCGCTGGGAACTGCTGCCCGGCTTTTTGATAAAGTTAAATATTAAGAACTAAAGCTGGGCTCTATTCGTCATGCCCCGAACCACAGCACAACAGAATTACCGCAGCTGATTGCTCCAATGTCAAGCCCCACTATTGGCAATACCAATGTTAGCAGCATACCGTTTTCCGTCACTCTATTGGTTTATAAGTAATACCAAAAAGTCTTCCATATTCACTTAAAGGTTGCAATTTCATTTTCTTTCTTCTCTTGTCAACTTTCTTTTCGTTTTTAATCGGAAAGAATACTGTTTTTTTTGTTGCCGTGTCCTCGTGAACTTGACTACCATAAATTTGATAACCATATTTTGCAACTGAAAGTCTATCTAGTAATAAAGCAAGGTCGCCGGGACTTGCCTTATTTTGTTTTACTGCTTTTTTTAGAATTGGCAAATATTTCTCTTGTGTTGCAGAGTCGGAATGTTGAATTACTAAAAACAAAGTTGAATTACCTGTCTGTCCAACTACCTCCTTGCTTTGCCATCCATAATTATTTATGAAATTTGTTACAGCAATTAGATTTAGGGAATCTTTTAAATGGATTTCTGGCCAATATTTTTGTGCTTCGTTTGAAGAGTATCCATAAGCGTTTGCAGCTTTTTGCCATTTTCTTCTTAATAATTGGTCTTCAAGAAAAATACTGTCAAGATAATTAGACCATACAAGGTTTTGCTTTGGGGCAATTTCCTCTTTTACTTTTTTTATATGCTGAATTAATGTGTCAAACCGAAGTTGATTTTTCTTTTTTAAAACATTAAAAGCTGTGTCAGTAGTAAGTCTTAAATAATTAATATACTCTTGTTTCCAAAGTCTTTCAATGTTTTTAAATGCAGAGTCGTAGTTATTCGCTAAAGCAAAAATTCTTGCAGCCTTAAATCTGTCGGCGGGTGTCCCACGCCAACCAAAAGATTCAAATGCTAAATTCAAATGTTGTGTCGCCTTACTGTATTCTTTAATTTGGCTTAATGAATCAGAAATTGCAAGATTTAAATAGTACTCGGCAGGTGGTCTGACTAATTGTTGTCCATAAGAAATTTGTCCAACCCAAACTGATAATATAAATAGTAGAGACTTTGTCATATACGGTTGCTGCTAACGGACAGGGCTTGCCGAAGTACGGGAATTAGTATTCCGTCAGCCCGGTACCGATGATGATTGAAAAACTGATGATGAAGATAACAACAAAAAGCTAAATAGATAATGTCCAGCCCGATATGAAGCACAATAGAATTACAAAAAGCCGAAGATAACTTCCGTCCGCCCGTATTTTGGCAAACCCCCTGTTGTACGTTCGCCCTATCTCCGCTGTCATCTATAATGTGGGTCTGTGTCCAACCGTAGAGTGTTGCCTGTGCGTTGGCACAAGGCAGGCTCTTTTGCAAGGTTGGCTTTTGTGTGTCGGCTTTGTGTGCCTTGCAAATGTGCCTGACTTGGTGCGTTGGCTATTAGAGACTTCGCAATTTCTCCTCAATCTAAATGTCCTTAATGATATTGATAAAGTCTTCCAGTTTATATGCTCCATCAACTGTTCGTCTTTCATAAACCATGAAGTAGCGATAATTGTTACCAGCTTTACCAGCCCAAAGTCCGCCGAGTCTTATTTTAGGTTCAGCATCTAAATGGTCGCCTTTTGTTTCTAATAAAATTGTCTTACCGCTTTTTGTCTGAATGATAAAGTCAGGATAATGATTTACAAAACCGTTAATTCTAAAACCTTTTCTTTCAATATTCCGTGTCCAGAAAGCAATGTTTGTCATGTTACCAATTTCATTGATTACACGTTCTTCAAAACCATTCATGCTTCCTTCTTTCTCGTAAAGAGATTTAGTAATATCTTTTGCAGTATCGCCAGGTGAAATGCTTTTTGGTAATTCAAATGAAGGTTTGATAAAAACTTTGTCAGTGTCTAAAAAGTCTTTGAATTTCTTTTCAGCAAAAGTTTCTGAAAGCGATTTTATTTTCTGTTTTATTTTGTCTGTGTATGTGTATTCATTGTTTGCAAAGTCGCCAAACTGTTCGTCTTTAAAGTCTTCTAAAATTCTGTTAATGTATTTTTCAATTTCTTTGTCAGGGATTGGGTACATATTTCCAATAATGTCCATTATTCGTTTCGTAAAGTTTTTTATACGACTTTCTTTTCTCGATGGGTCAAGAATGTAAGTCATTATGCTTTCTTTTACTTGTCCGTCAAGCCTTACAAATGTTGGGGTATGCTCTTTTTTTGTTTCGTCTAAGTCAACTTTATAGAGTTCAGAAGTAATGCTATCAAAAGCAATATTTGTGTCGGCTTTACTTAAAGCAAAACCGTCTAAAAGGTTTTCTTTTTCTAATGGCAGTTCATTTTCCTGCTGTTGAAATAATTCGTTTGCAGGGATTTTTAAATAGAACTGTGGCAAATTAATTTGCTCAGCCTGTTCTTTAAAAATGTCTTTAATGCTGTATGATTTCACAAGCTTTTGTATTTCGTTAGGTAAAACGGTTGTATTAGTAGCTTCCATTTCGGAAACCGTTTTTTCAAATGCTTCATTTTGCTCTATTGCCGTTTGCTCAATTTCAGAAACGGTTGTGCTTGGTAAAGCGGATTCCGAAGGCACTGAAATTCTTGTTGTGTCAATATCAGAAGTAATATCTTCTTTTGCCGTTTCTGTAGTCGGGAAAACTGAAAGCTGTTGTAATGGGTCTTGTTTTTTTGCTTCTTCCAACATTGCTGGGTCGGCAAGTTTATAATCTTTGTCGCTAAAACCTGCTTTGTTCAAACCTTTTACAATGTTGTCTAATGTGTCAAGGAACTTTGACGATGCCGTTAAAACATAACTCAAATTGAGCAATGGAAAGTTGTGTTTCATTACATACGGTTGTCGTAAAACCCTTCCTAAAATTTGTTCAACATCAACTGCCGAACTTTTGTCTGCTAATGAAGCCAAGATATAAGCAAATGGACAATCCCAACCTTCTTTTAAGGCATTAATGGTAATGATAAAACGGACATCACATTCTTTGCTCATTAAATCAATTCCTTTTATTTCATTAATGCTTGCAGTTTTAATTTTAATTTGTTCAGCAGGAATTTTTAACTCAATAAGTTTTTCTTTAAGTTTCTGCACATTTGATTTTTCTTCTTCCTCGTTTAAAAAGTCTTTTCCGTTTTTGGGTTGTGCCTGAAATAAAACAATAGGTCGTATATATTTGCCACCTTTCTTTTCTTCGTCAATTGCTTGTATTTCCAGACGTTTTTGCAATTGCAAACTGGAATTTATTACTTCGGTTTTATCTTGATGGTTGTAAACAATAACAGGAAGTTTAACCATGTTTTCCTTTTTCAATTCCAAGGCGTCAATGAAACTTATAATGTTGCTGTTCTTTCTCGGAGTTGCTGTAAGGTCAAGAATGAAACAAGGATTAAATTCTTTAAGCATATCAACACTCAAATCACTTTCAGCATTGTGGCTTTCATCAACGATTACCAAAGGATTTAAAAACTGTAAGACTTTCATTAAAGTGATTTCTTCTTCTTTCCCTAAAAGGCTTTCAAAAGATTGCAATGAGCCGTTTTGTTCAAAAACTTTTCTTCCTTCTTTGTTTGCTGTTCTAATGCTATCAAAACTTAAAACAAATATGTTCAACTGCTCTTTTACAGAAGTGGCGTTAAATCCGCTTCCTTGAAGCAAAGCAGCCTTGTCAAATACTTCTACTTTATTACCGAACTGTGAATTTATTTTTTGACGATAAGGATGTGATGTGTCTTTAAGATTTTTAATTGTTTGGTCTAAAATAGTAATTGAAGGCACTAACCAAACAACTGCTTTCGCTTTATCGTAATCAAACGCATCAAAAATTGTCTTGATGGCATTACAAGCTATAAAAGTTTTTCCACCAGCAGTAGGCACTTTTATGCAAATATGAGGCACTCGTTCAATATTATTTTTATATGGCTCGATTGCAGTGCCAGCATACGGAAATAACGGTGTTCTTGGGTGGGTTGCCCAAAAATTATAAAAAGCCTCTTTAACGTCTTTGGTTTCCTGTACTTGCTCCAAGAACAGAGAAACGTCACTAATTACTTGCTGTTGATATGGTTTTAGTTCCATTGCTTAAAATCTTGTTATGTCTCTTGGGATTTTTTTGAAAATTATATTATGCTTCGTCATGTATTCTTTTGTCAGTAAACAGTTGTCAGCATAGATAACATATTGCTCTGCTTTAGTTTTCATAGTTGATAAAAAAGTATGGTCTAAAGTTGTTATTCCATCTTCATCGTAATTGAAGTAATAACCAGTATCAATATGTTTGCCCAAGAAATATTCATTGTCTTTATGCTTCGTTTCTATTATCGGGGTTTTTGTTTCTGTGTAGTAAACGTATTGACGAATTTTCTCAATCCCAACCAACTCGTTTAAATTTCCATCTTCCAAGAACATTGGTTGCCCTAACTTGTAAAAATCAAAACTTCCGCCTAAGCCTTCACTGGTGCCGTAACCTTGTATTATACGCTTTGCTCTCTCGGCAGTTAGATTATTGGCGTATTCTTCCATTTCAACCAAAATAAATTTACGTTCACCCTTATCAGATTTATTAAGATTTAAAACGGCATTTGCTGTAGTCCCCGAACCAGCAAAAGAATCAAGTATAATTGCATTCTTATTGTTAGTTGAAATATTAATTAGATATTCTACAAGCTTTGATGGTTTTGAAAAATCAAATTCCAAGCCTAATGCTGATAACTCTTTTGCACTATGTCGATTTTCAAAGTCAGTAATAAGATTTGTTGGTGTTTGACCACTTTCTTCTCTATCGCTTAACCATATTTTAGTATAAATATTCCATTTTGCTGGCTTGCCTTCGGAATCAATCAAAACCGCTTTGGTTGATTTTTTAAATACGATATTCCCATTTTTACGTTCTGTAATATACCTTTCGTTACTCCATCTCCAACAACCATCTTCTTTATCAGGCAAAACTTTTGCTGCATCTAATTTTTGAACAGGCATTGTATTTCCTGGAGGAATAACAAGTGTCCCATCAGGACATTCAACGTAATATCTTTGATTAGGGCGGGAGTCTAAGGATGATTGATAAAGTCCAAATGGACGATATTTCTCACCTTTTCTCTCTCCTTCTGTTTCAATTTGATTATACAATTTCTTGACAAGTTTTTCATCCATTATGCCTTTAAAGTCGCTTATAAATCTTTTGTCTTTAGCATAAACAAGTATGTAATCAATATTTGGTGAAAAATAATTTCCTTTATTGCCTCCTGATTTCATTAATCTTGAAACTATTCCACACTTATTATTGTAACCGAATATTTCGTCACAAAGATTTTTCAAATTGGCTATTTCATCTTCTCCAATGCTAATGAAAATAACACCTTCTGTTTTTAACAATTTACTTAATAATGTTAGCCGAGGATACATCATACAAAGCCATTTATCGTGTCTTGTAAGGTCTTCAGCTTCCTTTCCAACTACTTTTCCAAGCCATTTTTTAATATCTGGATGAGTAACGTTGTCATTGTAAACCCATTTTTCATTACCTGTATTGTATGGAGGGTCTATATAAATACAGTCAATACGTCCTTCGTATTCTGGCAACAAAGATTTTAAAGCTTCTAAATTGTCGCCATGTATTATTTTATTCCCGCTTTTGGTTTCTGCGTCTGTTTGAGTACCATTGTCAAAGCCATAAGAGTGTTCCAAAACTTTAAAAGGAACGTCCATGTGATGATTGATAACCTTATCTTTTCCTATCCAGTGTAATGTTGGCATGTATAATTAAGTCTTGTCAATTTATTAAGGGTTAAAAATAGTTAAAAACAACGGCTTAATTGTCTTTTGGGTGGTGGGTGGGCATTGGTGTTGAGTATAGTTATTTGCTGATGTATTTATTTGAAGCCGAAAAGAATTCCGTCCGCTGGGGTGGGTGGGCTGTGCGTTGGCACAAGGCAGGCTCTTTTGCAAGGTTGGCTTTTGTGTGTCGGCTTTGTGTGCCTTGCAAATGTGCCTGACTTGGTGCTTTGGGTCGTGTCGGCAAAGTCATGGATGTTTAAATGTTTGTAGGATGTCGTTTAGGGTGACGTACAACGTTTCAGGTATTGCCGATGGCAGGGCAATTGAAAAACTTCTGCCGGAACAAATGTACAGTAAACAAACAAAAAGTTGAAATTATGATTCATAGCTCAATAGATAATGTCAAGCTGGAACCACAGCCCAACAGCGAACCACAGCCGATTGGCAGCACTTCACCCCCTGATATTGGCAATACCAATGTTATCGGTTCGGCACGGGTAGAAATAAAGTCAGTAAAAACCAAACCTCATTTTTATGCGGCTTTATTAAATCCGATGCAAGAGATAGCAAAAGAAATGGGTTATAATTTAATTATTCACGGTTCAATGAGCAGAGATTTTGATTTAATTGCTGTGGCTTGGGTTGATAATCCGAAAAGGAAATTGAATTAGTTAAAGAACTGGATAGATTTCTAAAAGGAAGTTACTTCAATAATGAACAGGATTATCTTTTCAGTGTTCTGCCTGGGGGAAGAAAAAGTTATGTAATTAATTTGGTCAGGGCAGAAAAGTGGAATGGTTACCAAGATGCACAATATTATTTAGACGTAAGTTTTACGCCTCTAATGTCTGGTAGTGCTGACCGATAACGAACAGGGCTTTGTGCAGGCAGGGCATTGTTGATTGTCCAGCCCGGAACTGAAGCCCAATAAAGAAATAAAAGTACAAGATAAGAACCAAAAGCCCAACAGAATTCCGTCCAGCCCGAACCAAAGTAGAGCGATGCAAACAGCCGAAGTTTGAACGTCAAGCCCTGCTTGCACAAAACCCCATGTAAGCTGCATACCCTAATCGGGGAGGTCTGTAAGTTCACCATTTTCAACGTCTGAAACTAATTGTATAAGTCTGTCTTCAATTGTCAAACCAAAGTTTTTTTCAGGGTCATAGTCTGCAATAATTACTTCACTACTGAATTGCTGAATTTCTACGAGGCTTTCTGTAATTAAATCGTTTAATTCTTTGAACTCATCCAGCCAAAGGAATACATCTGCTTCGAAGTTAAAAGGAGTTGTCACACCAAAAGCATTTCTCGTCATGTTGCTACTCCCAACGATACCAAAAATGGGTCTGTCATCTTTCTTAAGGATAAAGATTTTGGCGTGCCAATGAAATGTTGTGCTAAGCTTTGCAGAAACAACTATGCCTTGATTTTTTAAATTATCTCTGAAATTTTTGTAAGGAGTCAGCCATTGAGGATTATGTACTCCAACTGTAGTTAGATTAATTTTATGTTTTAAAAGAACACCATCGAAATTGGCTTCTGTAGAAACCTGGTAAATTCCGCCTTTGAAATATTCTTGAAAAAAACCTGAACATAAAAGTACATTATTCCCTAAGCCTGTGTCCATTGAATTTACCAAAAGTTTCCTAAACCAGTTTTCATTCTGTCGCTTCCTTAAAAATATTACGAGTCCCATTATAGTTATTTTTCTATTCTTTTAATCTCCATTCTTTAATATAATTCTCTGCTGATTTACTTCCCATAGACTTAGCTTTAAACAAATCCGCTTTTGCACCGATAACATTGTGATTATGTCCAATCTGTCCTCTCATATAGTATGCGTAAGTAAGTTCGTTTTGGTCTAAGCCTCCAAACTCGATTGCTTTGGCATAAAAGAAATATGCTTCTTTAGGAAGATTTTCATTGGCTTGAGTTGTAAGCCATCCTCGATAATAATATAGCGAACCTGAACTTGGAATTTTTAGTATAGCGTCATCAAAAATTTTAAAACCATTTTCAAAACCTTCAAGATAAGCAATGGCAGTAGCTTTCTTAATAATCAAATTAACATCGTCAGGATTTTTCTCTAACTCTTTTAAGGTAGCAGCCAATTCACTCTCAGTTTCAATTTTCGCCTTTTTTCTTTTTGGAGCGCTTGTAATTGAAATAACAATAATGAGAATGATACAAATTATAAAAATAAGTCCCATAATTTTTTAATGTTGAAGTTAGAGTTACGCTGTCAAAGGGTTGCAGCTTACGGACAGGTATTGCCGATGGTGGGGAAATAGAATTCCCGTCCGCCGGAACTGCTGCCTGGCTTTTTGCTAAAGATAAATAATAAGAACTAAAGCTGGGCTTTATTCGTCAAGCCCCGAACCACAGCACAATAGAATTACTGCTGCTGATTGTTATTCCGTCAAGCCCCACTATTGGCAATACCAATGTTAGTGGCAGTTTAGGCTAATGCACTTCGTCGGCGAGTGATTTTTCTTTTCAATTCTTTGTTGATTTCGTCCAAGCTATTAAATATTTCGTCAAATGTTACTATCTCAATATTTTTAAAACTATGTCTTTGTAACTGAAAATCCTGATGCCTAGAGAAATTGGGTAACAAAGGTTCAATCATTCCGATAATTAGCTTTGCTTTTGGCTTAGTTATGAAAATATTTAAATCAGACTTCTTTATTCCATATTTTTAGAAACTTTCTCAGTAATTAATTTTGCAACTTCTAATTTGTTGCTTTCAATCTTAATCAGATATTTTTCCAGTTGGGTACATGCCTTAGTGCAATTATGAGTTAAACAGTAATTGTTACGGTCTTTTCGCTTTGAAATTATGTCCGCACTTGGAGTTTTCAATTCAATCAACTCAATATTGTTGTATATATCAATAGCAATAAAATCAATAGGTCTGCTTTTAGCTTCTTCGTCAATTTGTTCAATGATTGTATCAACCTCTCTAATTACATATTTGTAACTTGGATTAATAATGTTGAAATTGTCTTCAAAAAATGTTTGCCACTTTGATTCATGTGACTTGTGCTTTTTGAGATGTTGTTGATAAAGTTCATTTATATAATCCAACTTGTAAGTGTCTGTCTCTTTAAATAGTTCAATTTTGGAAGCCAAAATATCATAACGCTTCTCATAAAGTTGAAATAGCAATTCATGTAATTCTTTGTCAGATAAATTACTAATAACCTCTTTGAATATTGTTTTTTTAAAAGCTGTTGATACAAGCTCGCCGCCAATCTTTACATTGGCAGGAATTGTAATTTTTCTACTCAGAAATTTTAAGGCTTGGGAAAGTGAACTTTGATTTATCTGTTTTTTCTCGGAGTCGAATAAACCATGAATATAATTGTAGTCGTGACTGCTAAGAATAAGATGTTTGCCCACCGCTTTTGTCGTCACCTTGGTTTTCGAATCTGTTGAAAAGTCAATTGTAAATTCAACAATCTTTGGAATAGCCTTTAAGATTTCTAAAATGATATTCCCAAACCCTTTATAAAATGAACCAGTTGTATTATAGGTTCCTTTTAGTTTCGTTAAAGTTGAAATTCCGGTCGCTGTAAAAAAATCAATTGGGAATTCGGCAGTCGTAAAAACTTTAATAACTTTTTTTGACTTGTTAATAGAGCAGCTTAGTTTTTCCCCTGATACTCTTGCTTTAGATTTATTTGCAGCATAATCTGCAGACTTTTGAAGTCCAGTTCCTGTCATGTCAAAACTTTTTGAATAAGTTTTGACGCTGCTTCCGGAAGTAATATTTCGTGTCGAAAAAACTTGACTTGGCATGAGGGTTCAATTTAAATTGCCACTAACGGCTACGGCTTGGCGATGTGGCGGCATTTGAAAATTGTCAGACCGAACCGAAGCCGAATAGAATTACTAATGATGAAGATAACTACAAAAGCTCAATAGTAAAAGTCAAGCCCAGACTGAAGCCGATTAGCGAACAAAAAGTTTAGAATATATTCGTCGCCCCGCCATATTGCCAAACCGAATGTTGGCTGATGTGTTTTATTGGATTAATTTTGTTGTTAGTTCAAAAAAATCAGAAAAATTATTATACCCTGACCCATCTTTTGTACCTTTACCTTTTAAAAAACTTTCTTCGCTAATCATTCTCACAACTACAAGATTTTTATCAGGGTATACCGCCATACAGTTGCCAAGATAACCAAGTGTTTTATAAAACTTATTCATATTTTCCTTTCTACTTATCGTTAAACCATTGTCTTTTAGAATTTTGGTAATTGCAGTATCCCATACTGGCATAATTCTCTTCATTTTTTCTGCAAAAAGTTTTGAATAAACAGATGATTCATGCTTTCCCTTTAGAGAACGCACTACATTTATTACGCTGTCAGGTAGTCCAGCCTTTTGCAACTTTCCAATTTGTTCATCATCAATAATAGAAAACTTTTGTTCATAATCTATCCACCAAAGTAAACCACAGCTTGGTTCTAATGTACTAGGAGTTCCCGTTTCTGTAAACCATTTTTCATTAATTAGCTGCTTTCCTTCCCATTTACCTTTTTGAACAAATAATTGTCCAAGCTTGGCTAAATCCTTGGGCAATACTTGAAAACCAGCCATAGCATGTGGATTCCCTTCGTCATCAAGAGTCCAGTCATAATCTTCAATACCAAGTGGTGCAAATATTTTTTCTGCCAAATAATTGTCCATACGTTTTCTTGAAGCAATTTTTACAATCCCTGCCAATAGGTTCATTGCTTTATTGTTATAGCTAAATTTTGTGCCGGGTTTATCTGTAATCTCAGCCGCTAAGGCCAACTTTACAAAATCAGGGCTTGGGTAAATTTCTACAGTTGTGAGTGGAATGTTTTGCACACCAGATGTATGATTCATCAAATGTCTGATGGTAATTTCCTTTTTCTGACCTTGTTTCCATTCCGGATAAAAGTCATAGATTGGTTGGTCAATTGATTTTATTAGGCTGTCAGTAATTAGCTTACCTATGGCAAGGTTTACAATAGACTTAGTTGAAGACATCGCTTCAATTCTTTTTGGCTCTTTTCCGAAATAATATTCACTATAGAGTTTCCCTTCTAAAAAGATAACTAATGCATCAGATTGTGTCAACTCTGCATGTTTTATTAAAGTGTCAAGGACTTTAGAGTCTAATTTTTTTTGAGCCAATATCTCAACGCAGAAGTTGGTCAGAAAAAAGGAAATGAAAAGAATTAATTTTATCATAAGTAAATTTTAATTGTGATGGTCGTAGGCGGTAACATATCAGCCAACGGTTAACGGCTTGGCGATGTGGCGGTATTTGAAAATCGTCAGCCCGTAACCGCTGCTAAATTTATAAATAAAAGTTCATTGTTTATTCTATTGCTCGGCTTTATTCGTCGGCTGGAACTGAAGCCGAATAGCGGAAAAAAAGCTGAGAATGTATTCGTCGCCCCGCCATATTGCCAAACCGAATGTTATCGGTAGCTCTTTTTCGTTTGTTCATTGGTCAGTCGTTACAAGTTGTCGGTTACAAACTGTTGTGAATAGCTTTTAATCATTTGTCTAACTTGTCGAAACTGCTCCAAAATTTCTGTTTCCGTCCCAGTTGATTTTGCAGGGTCTGGAAAATTTTGATGAAACTTTTTGGCTTTGGTCGGAAAGAACGGACAACGTTCTTTGGCGTTGTCGCAAACCGTAATTACAAAATCAAAGTCAATGTCAAAGTATTCGTCAATGTTGTTTGATGTGTGTTTTGAAATGTCAATGCCGTCCTCCTCCATTGTAGCAATTGCTCTCGGATTTACTCCGTGAGTTTCAACGCCTGCACTGTAAATTTCTGCTTTGTCGCTTGCGAAGTGTCGCAAGTAACCTTCGGCAATTTGGCTTCGACAACTGTTGCCTGTGCATAGAACTAATACTTTCTTCATATTCTCTCTGCAATAAAAAGTCCGCCAAAAGTTGCCGTTACACAAAGCAAAATGCTTCCAAGTATATAAAGCACTAAACTTGTATTGTGTCCTTGTTGGAAAAGTGTCAGTGTTTCACTACTGAAAGTTGAGAATGTGCTGAAAGCACCGCAAAAACCAACTGTCAAAAACAGCCTTGCGGTCGGTGAAAGAATTTGCTTGTGGTCAGCAAGTCCGATAATAAAACCCAAAGCAAAACAAGCCACTATGTTAACTACAAAAGTTCCGAAAGGAAAATGATGGTTGTGCCAATTGTCAACCCACTTGCCAAGCCCGAACCGAGAAAGTCCGCCAAGTCCGCTGCCGATAAATACTGCAATAAGTTCTTTCATTTATGTCCTGTCGTTTGAGTTTGCACTGTCGTCATAGAGTTACCGATAACGTTTAAGGCTTGGCGATGGGCTGGTATTCAATGAACTTTCCGCCCGAACGTCAGCCGATTGAAAAACTAAAGCCGAAGATAAGTGCAAAAAGCCGATATTTGTTCGTCTGCTGGAACCTTAGCTGATAGCGAACTACAGCCGATTGTTATTCCTTCAGCCAGCCTATTGCCAAACCTTTTGTTGTGCGTTCGTACTTGTCACTCGATGCCTTGTTTGAATTTTTCGTACTCTTCATAAAGCCAGTCAATATATTGGTCAAAGCTTTGAAGCACTAAGTCAAGTCCAGCACCCTTTTCTATTTGAAGTCCTTTGTCGGTAACAAAAATATATTGGTGACTAAATAATTCTCTTGTTATCTCGAAATACTTCTCGTCAAGCCAATCTCTACAAAACATTTCATCATCAGGGATTTTTTTATTTTCTTCTCGCTTTTCCCCTCCAGTGTTTAAGTAGAGAAAGTCATATTCAAGAGTATTGTCTCGTGGAAAGCCTATGATGTCGAGTACAACAGCCAAATTATCAACGCAGATATTTCCGAATTGTAAGCCTTTTTGTTCTAACTCTTCAAACAAACATTCTTGTTTATATTGTTCAAGTAAAAGGTTTATGAAATGCTCCTTCATTATTTTATTTCTTGTCCTGATGTAAAAGAATAAGTGTCGCTACAAAAGTTGTCAAAGATAAATTAAGCCAAAATTGCCAACTGGTTCTATCATACAATGATAATAAAACTGTTGCAAATGAAATGAAGTGAAGCAAGTTGACAATTGTAAATACGTTCCTTCTCTTTTGTCTTGCAATTCTTTTGTGTCGAACTGCTTTGCCTGGAAAAATTCTTGTTCCGCAACTTTCGATTTGATTATTATCGGTATCAATAATTGCCCACCCAATTGAATTTGTCCCTAAGTCAAGTCCTAAAACTTTGCTCATATTGTCTAAACTTTAAAGATTAAAACTGCTGCGATTGTATGACGCACAACGGACAGGGCTTGCCGAAGTACGGGAATTAGTATTCCGTCCGCCCGGTACCGATGATGATTGAAAAACTGATGATGAAGATAACAACAAAAAGCTAAATAGATAATGTCCAGCCCGATATGAAGCACAATAGAATTACAAAAAGCCGAAGATAACTTCCGTCAGCCCGTATTTTGGCAAACCCCCTGTTGTACGTTCGCCCTTCTCCTCGGTCATCTACAATGTGGTTCTGTGTCCAACCGCAGAGTGTTGCCTGTGCGTTGGCACAAGGCAGGCTCTTTTGCAAGGTTGGCTTTTGTGTGTCGGCATTGTGTGCCTTGCAAATGTGCCTGACTTGGTGCGTTGGCTATTAGAGACTTCGCCTATTGTACCCAAACAATGTTACTCACTGTCAATTATTTCTTTTACTTTATTTTCTAAAACTTTTTTGTCAGGCAAATACAACTGATATTTTGAAACAAAAATTTTGTTGGCAAGTCCGCCTGTTGCATACTTAACAGTGTATTCATGTTTGTCTGCCGCAATGATAATTCCTATTGGTTCGTTGTCGCCTTCTGTATTTTCTTCTTCTTTAAAATAATTCAAGTAAAGGTTCATCTGTCCAATATCTTGATGCTTAACTTTTCTCGTTTTGAGGTCTATAAGAACAAAACATTTAAGAATGCGATGATAAAAAACAAGGTCAATAAAATTGTGTTCATTGTCAACCGTGATTTTAAATTGCCTTGCCACAAATGAAAAGCCTTTGCCAAGTTCCAGTAAGAATTTTTGCAGGTTGTCAACAAGTTTTTTTTCAAGCCCCCTTTCTTTAAGTATTTTATCTTTTGGCAACTCAAGAAACTCGAAAACGTAGGGGTCTTTAATAGCGTCTTTTGCAACAATTAATTCATGACCTTTTTCAGCTAAAGCCAATACTCCTTTTTTATCTTTGCTTAAAGCTAAGCGTTGAAATAATGCAGAATCAATCTGTCGTTTCATTTCTCTGAAACTCCAATTCTCTTTGATAGTTTGTTTTTCGTAGAAACTTCTGGCTAAGTCGTCTGAAACGGTAAGCAATTCAGCATAATGGCTCCAACTCAATTTTCCAGACACTGTCTGGAATTTTTGGTACTTAATATAAAACAACCTGCACAAGTAAATATTACTTTTGCTGAAACCTTTGCCATATTTTGTCTTTAAATCTTTGGCAAGACTGGTTAGTAATGCACTTCCGTAATCGGCTTTTTCTTTTCCGTGTTGTTCAAATTCAACAATATGTCTGCCAATTTCCCAATTAGCTTTCACTAACTCGGTATTGATTGCTTTAATAGCATTCTCTCTTGCTTTTTGAAGCGTAGAGCCAATGTTATCAAGTAGCTGATTGTATTTATTTGAAGTTGGCTTCATGATTTTATTATTGACCGATAAATTTTTTTGTACTTTTTTCGATAAACTTAAAATTTAATAATTCTACTTCTTTTTGATTACTGAATTTTTCAAAAGGATTAATGTCTGAAAGTATTACAATTCTGTCTGTAGCCGTTGCACTTCCTTTAGTTTCGCCCCAAATTCTTGTTGTTTTATCTGTGTCCATAATTACATCGGTAAAACACCAAACATTTTTAAAATAATTATTCTCCTTCACCATTAAGCAAAATTCTCTTGCAAGAGGAATTACGCTTGTTTTTGATTTTGCAACATCTCCAATTACAAAGACGGCAACACCGTCTCTTTTTAGAAAGACCTTAAGTTCTTGGATAAATGCTTTAGAAAATGTAATCCATTCATCAAGATTTAAGTCATCATCGAGTTCTTCATGAATTAAGAGTGGATTTTGGTTCATAAACCATGAACGAATCCAGTTTTGTTTTGCATAGTTTACAATTCCTAAGTAGGGTGGCGAGGTAAGAATTAAACTTACCTTTTTATGGAAAGGTTTTAATTCCTCAATCTTTGACAATTGTTTTGCATCAGCTCTCTGTACGACACCTGTTTGCCCAAGCTTTGAATGTTTCTTGTAAAGCCTTTCAGTTTTTTCTCTCAACAACTCAAACACATCCCTGTAAAAGCGGTTTAATTGATTGGTCTGAACAAATCGCCTTACATATTCTGGCGACATACTGAATGTGTTAGGCATATCAATCGAGGCGTACCCTGAACTGCCATTAGCCCTTTCTCCACCATGTAATACACCAAGAGTTATTCCAATCAGGTACTTGTCAACTGGTTTGTCTGACTTTAATAGCTTACGCCTTAAATAGCAAAGTTGTGCTAAAGTACGGGGATGAAAAATTAAATGAACTTCATCTGACTGTGCCATAGCCTCTGGTTGATAAAGAGCATGGTCATACTTCTTTTCAAGTTCTTCAACTCTTGTAAATATTTCCTCTTTTGTTAAGTTATAATTTTTGGCTTCGCTTAACGCTAAAGCAATTGGATTAAGGTCAGTTGCTACGGTCTTGCGATTACAAATTCTTGCTTCTAAAGCTGTAGTTCCCCTTCCAGAAAAAGGGTCAAAAACTAATTCCTTTTCGTTTGTGAAATAACGAATAAAGTAATTAGCCAAAGGTGGCGGAAACGCTCCTAAATATGAACACATAGAATGCCAAGAATCAAACTCTCTTGCACTAAGCTTAGCCCACGGGGTCACAAAATTTTCTTCGGTTATCATCAACTTTCTTGACTTTCGGTTATTATTACGGGAAAGAAATCATGAATTAAATCCACTATTGTTTCACAGGCATTTTCTAAATCTGCCTTTTTAACTGCTTCAATATGCTCTTGCGAAATTTCTTTCCCATCTTCTTTGGTTAAACGTTCTTCGATTTTATTTTGAGAAATCATAAATGCACAAAATCCGATATGTTCTCTATATCTGTTTTTAATTGATTCAACAGCTTCGGTGCTATACTGTTGAGCTTTGCTAATAAGTTTTGTCAAATGTTTGTTGGAATCATTTATGAAAATGTCCACAGCCTCAGTTCCAATATCAACATCAGCGACTGTTTCGATAGTCCATGATTGGTCTTTATAATACTGGTCGTTTTCATTGATTGCATGGATTTGAATATTTGGGGTATTCTTGTCACCAGATTTACTTGAATCAGCACCATCAGGATAATTTGCTGCAATAACATTTACAGAATCACTCAATGATTTTTGTCTTGGTGGTCTTAATTCAAGTGTTATAGAAGCTTTAGCGTCCAGTTCTATATTATCTCTTGTTTTGAAAAAGGCGATACCGTAACCATCTATTACTCTTGCAGAGCCAGTGAAGCTTCCGAATGAATGTGGTTCAATAACGGCAAGAAACGCATCAGGATTATTGAAGAAACTTGGGTGTGCATCTGTCTTAAACTTTACACTGAAAGTTTTTCCGATGTAAACTTCTTTTTCATCTTCGGAAGTAATCTCTAAAAATGTCGGTGGGTCATTTACAGGAATAGGTTGCTGTTTTTTTGTTTTTACAGTATCCTTTGTTTCGGAAGCTTTTACAGTCTTACCGCCGCCAGATGTTTTGATGTAAGCGTTTATTCTTGTTGCAAGCCTTTTTCTTAATTTATCTAAGGATTCTGTTTCATCTTTCTTTAAATATCGGTCTTTCCTTTCTTTATCAAGTCTTTTTAGTTCATCGTCTTCAGCCAATGTATCAATGGTTAGTTTTTTCAATTCCTCTAAAATCGAAGTGTCTCTAAGGGATTCTCTTGTGCTACTAAAAAGATGTCGCTTAGATTCATTATCCAGATTATCGCATTCAACTTGAACCACTAAGTATTTTTCGATGAAGGGTAATTTTAAATCGGTTTTAATGAGAGAATTGTTTAACTGCCCTTGTTTTTGTCCGTTGAAGGTTATTATAATTGGTTGAGAGGGTAAGCAATAATTTTTAATTCTATCCATTGGCTTATCAGAGCCGTCCAAAGTCAAAACCCAATAATAAATAGTTACTTTCCCATCTCTAAATGTTAGGTTTACTTCTTGTTGGTATTGCGTTAAGTTTTTTTCATCGCCACCTCCTTTTGTCAATCGCCTATTGTTTCCAAATATGCTGCGGTTTTCAATTTTGCCTGCATTCAAATCCTTTTTCCTTTCACCACTGATTGTAACTGGAATAATCGGGTCGAATAAATAATGATGCACCAAATACCAAAGCGATGAAGTAGGTCCAGTCATTTTAGCTGTGTATTTTCCTAAATCCATTCCTATATGTCTTACCAATGTACCGGGTGTAAAATCTTTATCTTCAAGTTCAACATTAAATGGTTGTCCGTTTGCACTGTCAACGCAATATTCAAACCATTCAAGTTTGTCTGAATTGATATTACCTGGATTAATCCTAACGATAGTCCAGGATGTTTTTGCTTTCTCCTTCTTTTCAGTAATGGCAGGTTTTGAAATTATTATGGTGTAATTGTTATATGATAAAGCTGTAGAACCTCCTTGCCCATAAGCTCCCATTAAAAAGAGTTTGGAAATTTTATTCTGTCCGTGCAGACTTAAAATAGTTTTAGAAAAATCATCACCTTTTATTCCAATACCTTGGTCTCGAATTTCTACAGTTGGATAATTTTCTCTCTCAGAATCTCTAAGTGTAACTTTTATTTTTCTTGCAAGTTCTTGTATCTTTTTATCAGAGGCATTATCAATACTTCTTAATTTTCCATCTTTTAAATTAAACCAATTTTCAGAAGCAGTTCTTGGGCTAACTATATCTGTTGGTTTTCCTTGCTTCTGCCATTCAAGTTCTATAACAGCATCAATGGCGTTAGTAATCCTTTCTGCTAAACCTGCTGCTGGGTCTGTTCCGATGTTGATAGTCGCAATGTTGTCTTTGTAGCCACCAACAGGTGTCCAGCTAACATTGTAATTATCAATTAAGGTTTCAAGTAAATCAGTAACTTCTTTGGCTGTATTTGCTTCTAATAATTGTTTAAAAAGTTTCTTCATTAATGGCAGGTTTAGAATTGAAAAGAGTTTTTGGTTGTTTTAGTATTACTGGTATATGAAGATTCAAGTAATCTTACTTTTTCCTTAATGGCTTTTGTCATTTTTGAAATATCCTCCTCATTAAAATCATAATTATTTCGATTGGCACATTTTGAAAGGCTGTCTAAACTGTCAAGCACTTTCTGAACTCGTCTGCCAGCAACATTAATAAATCTGTCCCGCTTTAAATTCTGATTTTTCTTTGCCATGTCATAAACATTTTAGAATGTGCGAATATAGATTGTTCACTACATTTTACAAAATATAGTAGTAAATATATTGAAGTTCGCAGCTTTTCCAGTTGGGTGGTGGGTGGGCTTCGGTGTTCAGTAAGGATATATCGCTGAAGTGTTGAACAAAAGATGAAAGATATTCGTCCTGCTGGGGTGTGAGGGTTGTGCGTTGGCACAAGGCAGGCTCTTTTGCAAGGTTGGCTTTTGTGTGTCGGCTTTGTGTGCCTTGCAAATGTGCCTGACTTGGTGCGTTGGGTCGTGTCGGCAAAGTCATGGATGCTTGTATATGTGTAGGATGTTCAATAGGGTGACGTACAACGGACAGGTATTGCCGATGGTGGGGAAATAGAATTCCCGTCCGCCGGAACTGCTGCCTGGCTTTTTGCTAAAGATAAATAATAAGAACTAAAGCTGGGCTTTATTCGTCAAGCCCCGAACCACAGCACAATAGAATTACTGCTGCTGATTGTTATTCCGTCAAGCCCCACTATTGGCAATACCAATGTTAGTGGCAGTTTAGGCTAATGCACTTCGTCGGCGAGTGATTTTTCTTTTCAATTCTTTGTTGATTTCGTCCAAGCTATTAAATATTTCGTCAAATGTTACTATCTCAATATTTTTAAAACTATGTCTTTGTAACTGAAAATCCTGATGCCTAGAGAAATTGGGTAACAAAGGTTCAATCATTCCGATAATTAGCTTTGCTTTTGGCTTAGTTATGAAAATATTTAAATCAGACTTCTTTATTCCATATTTTTTAGAAACTTTCTCAGTAATTAATTTTGCAACTTCTAATTTGTTGCTTTCAATCTTAATCAGATATTTTTCCAGTTGGGTACATGCCTTAGTGCAATTATGAGTTAAACAGTAATTGTTACGGTCTTTTCGCTTTGAAATTATGTCCGCACTTGGAGTTTTCAATTCAATCAACTCAATATTGTTGTATATATCAATAGCAATAAAATCAATAGGTCTGCTTTTAGCTTCTTCGTCAATTTGTTCAATGATTGTATCAACCTCTCTAATTACATATTTGTAACTTGGATTAATAATGTTGAAATTGTCTTCAAAAAATGTTTGCCACTTTGATTCATGTGACTTGTGCTTTTTGAGATGTTGTTGATAAAGTTCATTTATATAATCCAACTTGTAAGTGTCTGTCTCTTTAAATAGTTCAATTTTGGAAGCCAAAATATCATAACGCTTCTCATAAAGTTGAAATAGCAATTCATGTAATTCTTTGTCAGATAAATTACTAATAACCTCTTTGAATATTGTTTTTTTAAAAGCTGTTGATACAAGCTCGCCGCCAATCTTTACATTGGCAGGAATTGTAATTTTTCTACTCAGAAATTTTAAGGCTTGGGAAAGTGAACTTTGATTTATCTGTTTTTTTCTCGGAGTTGAATAAACCATGAATATAATTGTAGTCGTGACTGCTAAGAATAAGATGTTTGCCCACCGCTTTTGTCGTCACCTTGGTTTTCGAATCTGTTGAAAAGTCAATTGTAAATTCAACAATCTTTGGAATAGCCTTTAAGATTTCTAAAATGATATTCCCAAACCCTTTATAAAATGAACCAGTTGTATTATAGGTTCCTTTTAGTTTCGTTAAAGTTGAAATTCCGGTCGCTGTAAAAAAATCAATTGGGAATTCGGCAGTCGTAAAAACTTTAATAACTTTTTTTGACTTGTTAATAGAGCAGCTTAGTTTTTCCCCTGATACTCTTGCTTTAGATTTATTTGCAGCATAATCTGCAGACTTTTGAAGTCCAGTTCCTGTCATGTCAAAACTTTTTGAATAAGTTTTGACGCTGCTTCCGGAAGTAATATTTCGTGTCGAAAAAACTTGACTTGGCATGAGGGTTCAATTTAAATTGCCACTAACGGCCAGGTATTGCCGATGGTGGGGAATTTTATATTCGTCCGCCGGAACTACTGCCTGGCTTTTTGATAAAGTTAAATATTAAGAACCAAAGCTGGGCTTTATTCGTCAAGCCCCGAACCACAGCACAGCAGAATTACCGCTGCTGATTGCTCCAATGTCAAGCCCCACTATTGGCAATACCAATGTTAGCGGCTGGCATTTTCCACGCCATTCAATTCTGTGTCCACCAAATGAAATGAACAATAGTATTCTAAAGTATTGTCTAAGTTCATTTCCATATTTTCAATTTCTGCTAAAACAAGTTCTTTGTCCTTACACTTACTTTTTAATAATGAGCTGAAAAATCTAAACTTAGTAAAGTCGCTTCTGTCCACCAATTTGCCTAACTCATAATGATATGAAACAGAAATTTTACTTGTGTCAACTTTATCATTGCTTTCAATAAATATTATTTCGGGAATTATGATTTCTTCATCTGTTTGTTTAGAGCTAAATCTGTCTGTGTCATTTACTAAATCATCTATGTCTTGCTTTTTGTCAAATAGAAATTGGTTCAAGTCCCGTTGAAACATTTCAATTGCATTGCTATAACGCCGATTAGTATTTCTCAATTTATAAACATCTAGCAAAATGTCTGGCTTATAAAGGTAATCCGTCCTAAAAATGTACTCAAAACTGTCGGATACAATCTTTACAACATTTTCAAAAGGGGCATTAGCTACGACTTTTTCAATTTCTTCAATTTTTGTTTTGAATAGTGATAGTATGCCTTTTAATTTTTCTATAATAATATCAAAGTAAAATTCAACGAAAGCACTATGCCTTTTCAAAATATCCTCTTTGTTGTGTGTTACTTCTTCAAATTTATAATTGTTGTCCAAATGGTATCGCAAATAAGAAATTTGGTCTGCATTTGTTGAGTTGCTGAATATTGTTGAAGAAAGTAATTGCCTTGTACCATTTATATCACTTTTTCTGATTGGATGTCCGACTGTAAGCGTCCCCAATCTTCGGCAGTTTGAAATTAGAGAATAATCTTTAATTTTAAAATTGTCAATTATGAAAAGAACAAGATTTACCGAAAGCCAGATCGTGGCTTCAATTAAGAAACAGGAAAGCGGCATACCTGCCAAGGATGTTTGCCGTGAGTTGGGTATTAGCGATGCTACCTTTTACAACTGGAAAGCCAAATATGGCGGCATGGAAACCAGTGATGTAAAGCGCATAAAAGAAATGGAAGCGGAGTTATCGCAGTACAAAAAAATAGTAGCGGAGCTCACTTTCGAGAACCGGGCAATGAAAGGTTTTATCGAAAAAAAGTTATAACGCCTGCTGACAAAAGAGAAGCTGTGTTTCAACTAATAGAAGAAGCACATTGTAGTGTTAGCAAGGCTTGCAAAATCGTGAAGCTACCACGGAGCAGTTTTCAATATACAGCTAAAACAAAAGATGATTCTCAGATAGAGGATGCCCTTGAAGGACTTGTGAAGAAGCATCCGGTTATTGGCTTTTGGCAAAGCTTTTATCGACTGCGCAACCGTGGCTATGGTTGGAATCATAAGCGAGTGAGGCGTGTATATAGGAAAATGAATTTAAACATCAGGCGCAAGCCCAAAAACGTTTACCGGAAAGGATAAAGCAACCCTTAACACTACCCACAAGTTTTAACCAAATGTGGAGCATAGACTTTATGAATGATAGTTTACAGGATGGCCGAAAAATACGCCTGTTTAATGTATTGGAAGATTTTAACAGGGAATCTCTGGCAATAGAAACTGACACTTCATTGCCTACTCTAAGAGTAATAAGGGTGCTGGAGCGATTGGTACAAGAGCGGGGTTGCCCTGCCAATATCAGGATGGATAACGGTCCTGAATTTATCAGTCATAAATTAGAAGAATGGTGCAGTAAGCGACACATTACACTTCAGTTTATACAACCAGGTCGCCCAATGCAGAATGCTTTTATTGAAAGAAAAACGGGAGCATACGCCGTGAATTATTAAACGCATATATATTTACAACAATGAGAGAAGTAAGGGAACATTGTGAGAAATGGAGGCAGGATTACAACACAGAGAGGCCGCACAAATCCTTACAATATCAATCGCCTCTGATGTTTGCTGAAAAATGGTGCCAATGTTCAAAATATGCACAAAAGCTTTATCCACAAACGGCGAACGGAAATCCTTTTCAAATTGAAGAGAGCCGGTTAGTGGATAAAGTATAAAAAACAAAAAGCTGAACAGAAAACTCTAATTTTGGATTGACCGAAAAAGGGGACGCTTACAGATAAAGTATTAAAAAACAAAAAGCTGAACAGAAAACTCTAATTTTGGATTGACCGAAAAAAGGGGACGCTTACACGACCAATTCGTTCCTAAGTTCTCTATTAATTGTGTAATTGTCATCTTTTTTCAAATCTCCTTTGTCAATGTCGCATTTGAATATGTGCAATAGTTCTTCAATGAAATCTTGTTGAATATAAATTGCTTGCAAAAAACTAATGGAAGTTTCTATATTTTCTGAAAAGGTGTCCGACTTTTTAGAATTGTATATGAGATTAAAGGTGTCTGAAAAGTAGCTTAAAATGTCGCCGAAGTAATTTGATTTAACATCAGGAGTGAATGTTATTTTTGAATTACAAAATTTATATTCCCAAATGTAGTTATTCCAAATGTCAGAAATTTTGTCAAGCTTTTTATCTAAAACGTCTCTCATTGTAATGGTGATCTGTATGCTTGCCGCTAACGAAAAGGTATTGCTGCAGGTGTGGAATTCATTGCTTGTCCTGCTCGGAACTGCTGCCGAATAATGATTTGAAGTACAAGATAACAACCCAAAGCCCAACAGAATTCCGTCCGTCGAAACCGATGCTGATAGTGAACTAAAGCCGATGATTACACGTCCTGCCACACTTGTAGCAATGCTCATGTTGTGGGCTGGCATTTATCCGCTTTTAAAAGTCAACCGGCGGCGAAATATTGCCCCGCACCCTAAAGTGGTCTTGTAATTATTTGACAGGTTGAGTTTTTCTTTTTACGGGTTCTAGGATAATATTTGGACGGTCTTTTATTTTAAGGTTAAGAAGATATCCTTCATCAAGCCCTGTTGTTATAATGTGAAATATCACTTCTCCATTCACCAATATGTTAGTACCCTTGATGTCATAAGATCCCAAATTCTCAGTGCCGAGCCAGAGATTTGTTTTTGTAAAATTTACTGCACCACCCTTATTCATACTCCATGGCTCTATCCAGTCGTGGGCAGCTAAATACTCCCTTATGTCAGCGGGCAAGTTGATATTATATTCTTTTGCTGGTCCGTAAAATTTTGCTCGAAGCTCTTTGATAAATTCTTTGGTTATTTTATTGCTAAATACTTGCCCTTGGCCTCTGGCATAGTAAAAGTCAGTCACATACAAAGCCTCCCAACCGAACTTGAAGTATTCAATACTACTACCTAAATTTTCATAGTAGTCAACTATCTCTTTTTCAGTTTTCCAAGGGTAATGTTTATCAAATTGGCATACCTGAATCACATCTTTGTAAACTTGCCCATTCACAGTAAAGCTGGCATGCTTCTTTACAATGAAACGGTCGTAATATCTTCCGTCGGGGCCATGTTCCGTCCATACCTCTCCGGGTTTAGCACTTTCCTTTAGCAGTATTCTCGTATAATTAAAGTATTCATTCTCGTCTGTAAAATCATTATAACGCTTCCATGTCCACTTAGCAGTTAGTATGCCGTTTTCGCAATGGTAATAGCTTATAGACTCATCATCATTTCTTATGCCCTTATACACCTTGCCTGCATACGATTTTGTCATATCATAGTTGCATAGCGGCTTGTAAGCACAACCACAATCTTTTATTGCCGTTTGGCCTTGCGTTTGTGTACTTATGGTAATTAGGGTAACCATCAAAATTGCTTTTGCATAGAATTTAACATTTATCATGGTATTTTAAATTTAGGCTAACTTATGTTGATACAAAAATGAATAGTATCTCTACTTATTGCTAAAACATTTTTCAATTTGGTGCTTTAGCTGATTGTATTTTTGTGGATTCCAGGTTTTGCGCCACGCAAGCAGTCCTAATAATATTCCAAAGAAGCCCACAAAAAGTGCCGATATACCTAAGTTCATCAATCGGTTAACCAACCAAAGTATTAAAATCATAACTGGTATCACTATATATATTGGGTTTCGACTGGTAGAACGCATCAGCATTTCGTTGAGCATGGTTTTACCGGTATTGTAATTGCGTATAGCAAGTACCTCCCCCATCGGTTGGTCTTCCTTTACGGTAACCTTAACCCAACAACCCTGATTGGCGTCTTCTTTACGACTTGAACCCGCTGGCCAGACAATGGTTATTTCATGCCCTTTTTGAAATCCCATATCCCAATTGATCAGGTGAACATCATGTAGGTTTCCGGTTTGCTTATTAAGTAAGTATAGCCTGTTATGGTAATTGTCATGTTGTTGAATTTTTACTTTTGTTTCCTCTCCAAACCCGGAATAAAGGCGGGCTTCATAGCCGCTTGATTGCCAATAATCACTGCCAACCACCTGAAAGTGTTCCGCAAATAATTTTTTGTCCATATAGGTTTTATCTTTTTTTGCTTTATTAATGTTCCTGCAGTCAATTGATGCTTGCCCACAACGGACAGGTATTGCCGATGGTGGGGAATCCGACCCTGCCTGGCTTTTGCTAAAGATAAATAATAAGAAACTGGGCTTTGTTCGCAAGCCCCGAACCGCAGCACAATAGAATTACCGCTGATTGTTCTTCCGTCAAGCCCCACTATTGGCAATCCCGTGTTATGCGCGCCTTGCTGTCCTTCCCTAATTGTGTCCTCGTTTCATATTTCATTGTCAGTAAGCTGTTACGTTTACTTTTTCTATACCAATTAACCGCAGTTCTAATGTCTTTCCTTTGCCTTGTTTTCAAATTCACTAATAATTTCAAGAATATCGTAGTCAATAAAATTACACTGCTGCCGTCAATTGTCGGCACACTATTTTCAGCTACTTCGTCCAATGCTTTCTTTAAACTCACTTTGTTCAGGAATGTAACGTCAGAGTTGAGTTTGATATGTTCAGTTTCAATCTCATTAATTGTCTTTTTCGTGATTTTATATTCCGTTTTAAAGTTACTGCGAATGATAAAGTATGTGGATAACAGCAAGCCTATACTCACCCCAATAAGCAGGTCTGTTGCAAGAATGGCGAGTATGAACGGCAAAATTGTTTCCATCCTAAACTCCACATATTGCGATAGAGTTTAGGTTTTGTCAAGTTGTAACCAGTGATAATGAGAATGGCTGCAAGCGAAGCGTAAGGAATTTTGTTGAGCAGAAATGGAACAAGTAATACCGCAAGCAAAAGAAAAGTCCAGTGTGAATGCTGAAAGTTTTGTCCTTCCCTGCGTCAACATTTGCCGAGCCTCTTACAACAACTGCTGTCATTGGAATTGCGCCTAAAAGTCCGCAAGTCATATTTCCAATTCCTTGTGCAACCAGTTCCCGATTTATAGGTGTTATGCGGTTACGTCTGTCTAATTTGTCAATGGCTTCAATACAAAGCAAAGTTTCAAGTGTTGCAAGCAGTCCAATTGTTATTCCGTCCTTCCATATTTCAGTATTGCTGAAAAGTTTAGTGAAATCGGGAAACGAAATTTCTTCAAAATATTCGTTGGAATATTTACTAATTGAGTATGTTTTAGAGAAAACCCTGATGTTGCACTACTAAAAATTAAGTTGATAACTATTCCTAAAACAACGACTAATAATGGCGCAGGAATTGTTTTTAATTTATGTGCAAATGGTAATTGTAACATACGAAAAATTACAATTGAAAGAATTGAAATTAGCAGAGTACCGGCAGTTACATGATGTCTGAAACCGTCAAGATTAGCAGGAACATCTTTGCCTGAAAACAATTTTAAAATTCCGCCTGCCCAAAAATCAGGTTGGTCATATCCCAAGGCAATAGGAATTTGTTTAGTGATAAGAATAATGCCGATTGCAGCTAACATTCCTTTAATAACCGATGAAGGAAAATAATTGGCAATTACACCCATTTTCAAAAGCCCAAGAATGAGTTGAAACAAGCCAGCTATTACAACTGTAAGCAGAAATATTTTATAGTCGCCCAGCGAAATGATGGAAGCGGCAACCAATGTTGTCAAGCCAGCCGCAGGTCCCGAAACGGCAAGTTGAGAACCACTGATGAGTGAAACCATAAGTCCACCTATGATGCCTGTTAAAATCCCTGCGTAAAGTGGCGCACCCGAAGCCAATGCAATCCCAAGGCAAAGCGGAAGTGCAACAAAAAACGGAAAGTCCGGCAGGTAAGTCGTGTTTAAGCCAAATGATTCTGTAATACTTAATTGTCCTTTTCACTCTTCTTTAAATGTCTTTGTTATTCTGTCAAAGGTAATGTGTTTAGTTAATGTGGTGTCCCAAAAAGGTTGCGCATAACGTTGGGGCTTGCTGCTGTGCTGGTATTTTATAATGTCCAGCCCGGAGCCGCAGCCGATTGAAAAACTGATGATGAAGGTAACAACTAAAGCTCATTTATATTCTTCAGCCCGAACAAAAGCTGATAGCGAAAAGAATGATGAGTATATATTCGTCAGCCAGCATAGCAGCAAACCTCGCTGTTAGCTGCATACCCTTCGTCGCTACGAACAGCAGGATGTTCCCAATTGCATTGGTGGACATTTTACTGTCCCGTAACTGCAATAAACGCAACAGTCGCCCTCTTTTGGTTTAAGTCGTGTCTTGCAACTTGAACACTCATAAAAATACTGGCAAGCATCTGTTGGCATTGTTTCTTCTTGTTTGTGTCCACAAATGGGACAAGTAATAACAGATTGAAGTATGATAGTTTTGTCCATTAGTTGTTGATTACAGATTGAGAAGTTACTTTATAGCCAGTTTTATTTATGACGGATACAAGGCTGTCAACGGAAGTTTTACTGTTGTCAAACTTCACAAGACTGTTGCCTTTTTCGTAAGAAGTATTGTACTCAATCACTCCCGATGTTTTTGAAAGTTCGCTGTTTATATGTTCTGTACAGCCTTCACAGGTCATACCTTTTATTTTAAATTCCGCTGTCTGTATATTGCTTTTATCAACAATAATAACTTTTGCTTGTTGTGGTTTTGGATAAAACACTTTTGCGTAGTAAGGAAATGCAATTAATAGTCCTGCAACCACAGTAACGATTGCTAAAAATAATTTTGATTGCCAAAATGATTTTTTATTATCTCCTTTACAGTCGCAGTCAACTTGCTTTTGTGGTTTTAGTTTTTGATACCAGGCAAATGCAAAAACTGCAATTGTCAAACCGATTAAATAAGGACGAAAAGGCTCAATCCACGAAAACGAAGAAGCAAGTCCGCTTGCACCGCCTAAGAAAGCTAAAACAGGTGTGATGCAACAAAGAGAAGCTGCAACTGCAGCAAAAATCCCTGCAACCCAACTTTTGCTATTTTTTGTTTTCGTTGTCATACGGCCGCCAAATTTTGTTGATTGATTATTTTAAAGAACGGTCTTAAAACTTTTAAATGTTCGCTGCGTAAAGAATAGAAAATAGTTTGGCCTACTTTTCTGGCTTCAATAATGTTGCCGTCTTTTAGTTTGCGTAAGTGTTGGGAAATTGCAGGAATACTCATTCCTAAAATATCGCTAAGGTCACAGGGGCAAAGTTCGTTTTCTTCTTCAAGCAGAAACAGAATTTTCAACCGAACTTCGTTACCTGCCAAAGCAAGAACTTGTCCTAACTGCAAAAATGATTTTGAATTTGCTTTTAATTTTTCACGGCAACTTTTGATTTGTTCTATGTCTGCCTGAAGCCGTATGCAAGTGTCGTTTGCCATTGTCAATTTTGTTTGTCGTGTCAAAAGTAGTGAAGATTACTTATTTAAGCAAATACTTAAATACAAAATTGTCAGCAGGGTTACAAAGTGTCCTTGAAGTGTCGCCAAAAATGTCCGCTTGAATAATTGGAAAGTGTCCAATAGGGTTGCAGCTAACGTTTTGCAGCTTGGCGAAGTGGCGGAAATCGAAGCACAAATGTTCAGTTTTGCACAAAAGTTCAATCGAAGAACTGAACTTGAATTTAGCACTGAACCCGCCATTTTGCCAAACTGCTGTTATAGGCTGTTGTTGTTTTGTTTATCGTCATTTTGATGTTCGTCTTATACCCAAAACAAGCCCTACAATAATTCCTGCCGTCAAAGTTAAAACTAAATTTAAAATTGTCGGTGTCGGATGAAAACCTTCTCCTGCTGTCAATTCGTAAAAGAGGTCAAAAATTTTGTTTGTGTCGTGTGAATGATAGTAACAAGGGTCAGGAATTATTAGTCTTTCCAAAATGAAGAAATTCAAAACGAATGTTACCACAAGTCCTAATACACAAAATCCTATAATTGTTAAAATTCGCTTCATCTTATTTGTCCATTTACAAGCATTGCGATGAAAAGTCCGAAGCAAACAAGTAATGTGTATAAAATTTTTGTCTTGTCTTTTTTTAGTAGTTGTCTTGCTAAAACTGTCAATGCAATAGTGAACAAAATTCCTTCTGTCAGCATTACGGACGAATACAAATTTGGTGTGTCGTAATACCAAGGGTTATCATTAATTGGTCCCCAAGGATAATTGTCTGTTTGTTTTTTGATTTTAACCGTCCACCATTCGTCAAACGACATAAATGTCAACAGTCCGAAAAATGCTGTTGCTAAAGTCGTCACTGTCCAAAATATTATGTTTTTCGTAGTCGTCATTTACAATAGCCTATAACGGTTGGAAAATTGGCGATGGAGCCGACTTTTAGCACAAAAGTTGAATAGAATTACAACTCTTCAATCTTGTACAAAAGTTCAATAGAAGCACTTCACCGGCTCTATCGCCAATTTTTTTGTTGTGTGCCGTATTATTGGCCAACACTTATGTTTAAATTTGATAATTCTACTTGTAATTTCACTTTTGCTTTCAAAGCCGTAAAAACTCTTAACAAAGTGTCCATAGTTACGTTGCTTGCATTGTTTTCAAGTCGTGATATTTGGGCTTTCTGAACACCAATAAGTTTTCCTAAATCTTCTTGTGTCAATTTACGTTCTTGTCTTGTCTGTTTAATCGCTTTTCCAATTAAGTCCATTTGAAGTTCATACTGAAAAGGTCTCTTTCCGCAGTTCCTATCTTTCCGATAAGTTCGTCCTGCACTTGGTCTAATGTGTATGTTTTCATTTTTTCTTATTTTTTAATAGTTTCTCTTCAAAATATTTAGTTCGTTGTCCAATGGCTTTTTGAATTTCATTGTCAGGAACTTTACTTCTTTTTTAATAAATCCGTGTGTCGAAATAACCAATGTTTCGGTAGTGGATGTCTTGTCCCAAAAAGCAAGCAACCTATATTGAAGTCCTTGATATAATGTTCTGAATTCCCAAATTTCGTTATTAAGTTTTTTGAATAGTTCAGGGTCGTTTCCAGTTTGTGCTTTACGAATGTTATAAATAATTTTTTCGTAATGCTTTCTATCTAACCCTTTCAAGAATTCAAACGCTTCGTCCAAAAATGTTATTTCAAAAAGTTTGTCCATTCGTTAATTAGTCCAACGAAGCAAAAATAATAAAAGTTTCATCATAACGAAACTTTTTTAGGTATTTTTTTAGCGAACTCTCGGGATATATGGCACACAACGTTCAGGGCTTGCCGAAGTGGGGGAAATAGAAATCCGTCCGCCCCGGCTAACTGAAGCTAAATTTATAAATAAAAGTTGATGATATGCACATAGCTAAATAGAATTACGTCCAGCTGGATATGCAGCCCAATAGAATTACAAAAAGTTGAAACACGGCTTCCGTCTACCCCCATTTTGGCAAACCCCATGTTGCCTGCTGGCCGATTTGTCGAACGAAATGGTTTTAATTGAGTCGAGGGGTTTTAGAAGCGTCTGCAAGCAACACTCTTTTACAAAGGTTAGCTTCTGTGTCTGGGCTTGTGTGCCTTTGTAAATGTGTGGTGCTTTTTTCGAGCCATTTTGTTCTTTAAAATATTGCTTTCTATATTCCAGATTTTCGTCTGTTGTCGTCTTTGCATAACATTTGGCAATTGTCCGCAGAAGTTTTTCCGCCTTCGTGCCAGGGTGTTATGTGGTCGCCTTCCATTCCTTCAATTTCATAATGCTCTGTGCAAACAGGACAAATTCCTTTTTGTCTTTCGTAGGCTTCCCGTTTTTGATTGTCACTAAATGCACGGATGTTTAGATGTCTTTCATTTCGTGTCAGAACGTACTCGTAAATCCCTTTTTTGTTGGTAACGTCTTCGTCCTGCATAAGATTTGAAATTTCATTTTCAATTTTCTTATGGTTTAATTTCTGGTCTTTGAAACTGTTGTAAAGGAAGCCCCAATTTATTCCTTTCATTTCTCTACGGTACTTTGGGAATACAACCTTTATCCAACTAATAATACTTTGAAAATATAGCCAAAGGTCATTTGCGTTTGGTTCATGCTGGTGTTCAGCCATGTATTTTTCGATGTTGTCTTTGCTTATCCATTTGATTGTGGTTTCCAAATAGTCTTGTCGGATTGGTGCACCATTTAAATAGTCGCTGCCCAAACCATAAGCAGCACAACCATTTTTGCTAAAGTATCTTTTGGCGTCTGCTACCCATGAACCTGAATAAACTGCGTTACGAAGTTCTTGCTCTGTTAGTTTTTCGCCAGCAATGTTGATGGTCTTGAACCATTCTAATTTTTCGCTGTCTGTACCACTGCATAAATAAACCATCAGTTTATAATTCAGAACTTGCTCTTGTTCGTCCTTTTGCAGATTATGAAAGTATCTGTTTTTATAGGCAAAATCGCCTTCTACAAATTGACTGATTGAAATAGTACGTTGTTGTCCGTCAATCACTTCATAATTTTCATCTTCACGAACAGCCCAATACATAACGTTGAGAGGAAACGACTTTGTAATAGTGTCTATGACTGCTTCCCGTTGTTTGTCCTTGTAAATAAATTCTCTTTGATATGGTGGTCGAATATCCAACTTGCCACCATATCCGACAACTCCGTTTTCTTCGTTGTCTTGATAACCGTTTGTCAGTTCACGAACTGTTATTTCTTTAAGTTCAATGTTCATTTTTGCACTTTCTTGTTTTTGATTATTATTCGGGAATATGGAACTGTTACAACTCCATTAACCATCATATACAAATCACCGTCAACTGCACCACGTTTCTGAATTTCTTTTCTGTATTTTTTATGTTCAGGTTTGTAGGGTTCTATTCCCATTTCAAGACCTAAGTTTGCTATTCCTACACCAATAATTTCGAATTGAGCAGGATTGTATTTGTCCATAAAGGTTATTGGAATGCCCATAAAGCCGTCATAGTCCATGGGAATATCTTTTGTTACATCAACGTTGATAGCATCAAAATTTTCAAACTTTGGATATTCTTCTGGTGTGTATTTTTTGTAAAGAATTAAATCTTCGTGTCGCTTATTTATTTCAAGATTGGTAAACCAATGAACGCCTGAAACCCTAATCATTCCTTCCTTTCGGTCAGTTGCAGTTGCGTAGTCTTCATAATGTTCATTAATGAAATGACCTGCACCACCTTTAAATCCGTAACCTAACCAAAGTTTGTTGTCTCTAATTAAAGGAAAAATCTCCTTGTATTTTATTGCGTTTTGGTGTCCAACAATTATAAACTTCTTGTCGTATTCAATAAGTTGTGAAACGTAATCACGGAATAGAGAAAAGGGCGGATTTGTAACTACAATGTCCGCTTTTTTTAAAAGTTCAATACATTCCTTACTTCTAAAATCTCCGTCACCTTTTAATTTATTTTTGCCAATTTCATTAGGGTCGGGAACGTTGTTTCCGTTCTTGTCGCCTGTGTATTCTAAATAAATTGCTTGTTCAGAGGTGTTTTGGCTGAACAAGTCCATATTTTGGTTTTTATAGCAAGTTGCGATTAGTTTTTTAAGTCCAAGTTTTTCAAAGTTGTATGAAAAGAAGTGAAAGAAATTGCTAACTCTTGGGTCGTCACAGTTGCAATAAACAACCTTGTCTTTAAAGTGCTTCTTGTAATACTTTAACTCTCTTTCAATGTCGGAAAGCTGTGTATAAAACTCGTCTTTTTTGTTGTTTTTTGCTTCCTGTAAATTATTGTTCTTTGCCTTTGTCGCCATCAATTATCGTTACTTTAAATTTGTAATGTTCTGTCGAAGCTAAGCAAAATTTTAGCTCTTTTGCAGGTTTGGGTCTGTGTCAAGGTTTTGTGAGCCTGCAAATGTGCTAAAATGTGTCCGGGCAAAAGAAGCCGAGCAAATTAAAACAGTTTGAAAGATGAAGTCAAAGTCAGACGATGTCGTTCCTTAGTAAACAGTCAGACGGCTTGCAGGCAACGGACACGGCTTGGCGATGTGGCGGTATTTGAAAATCGTCAGCCCGTAACCGCTGCTGAATAAAGTTACAACAGTTCATTGTTAATTCTGCTGCTGATTAGTATTCCGTCGGCTGGAACTGAAACTGATTAGCGAACAAAAAGATGAGAATATATTCGTCGCCCCGCCATATAGCCAAACCGCCTGTTGTAGGCAGTTTATAGGTACTCTGTTTTTTCTTTTTTAATTCTTAAAATTTTTATTTCTGATTTTTTCTTACTGTAAAAATTGTAAATAATTGCAGTAATTACGCCACCAATTACACCTGTAATAATTGCTTTGTCTATGCCCAATTTTTTAATTGGGTCTAATGCAGATATATCTGAAAAGCTGGCTGCAATACCTCCTATTAAAAACAAAGCAGTAAAGGCCCCAGCGGCTTTTAGTAAGTTTTCAAAAGTGTCTTGTTCTTTATATTTTTGATTGAGTACTAAATTGTACACACAATCAGGGTCACCACATTTAGGACAAACAATTGTGTCATAAGAAACTGAATATTTGCAGGATTTACATTTAAGCATAGTTAATTAGTTTAGATGGTATTAATTTGAATAATAGCTGAAGCCATTTGCTTTGCTGATATACTTAACTGCCGCTAAAATATTTTCTTTTAGCCCCTGAACTTTCGTAAACTCTATATAATAGCCATAACCAGTCTGAGTATATCTCTTGCCAGAACATGTTTCGAGGTTATAAACTTTGTTGTTGCCAAACAAATTGATTTGAACATACTTATCTCCGACAATGCTACAGCTTTCTATATAATTTACTCCAATTTTCCATAACTCGGCACATTCCTTTCCATTTTCTTTTACCCCATTATAGCTTCTGATTAGAATATCGTTATCATCATTAAGCTTCCATGTCAAAAAATGCAGATACTTATATCTGTTGTATGAATTTACTAAATAACTAGCTGCTTCCTTTTTTGAAGAAAATTTAATTTGACCTTGTGTTGTTAATGAAAAGAAAAAAAATGTTACTAACAATCGTATATACATTCTTTAATGTTTAAAAATTAAAATTTAGTTATACTTAAAAAATAAAATCTGAATTCCTAAGGACAATTTCCATCACATGTATTACACTGTTTGTATTTTACAACATCTTTGTATTTTGTTACAACTTTCTCAACTGAAACTGTTGGTGCAAGTATACCCCAATCTTCAACTTCAATATCTGTTTTGAACGAGAACGGATTTACATCTTTCCGAACATTAAATTCTCCTATACCTTGTGCTGGTATATATTTGGTTTCTCTAATTTCAACCTTATCGCCTTGGCAAGTTAATACTGCATACAATACGAAGTCTCCACCTTCTTGACCGTCATTTATCACACTACATTTTATTTCTAGTTTAGGGTTGTCCCCAACTAAAATAACACCTTCAACTCTATTGTAATGTAGTTTATTATCAGAAACATGAAAGTCAAGTTTTTCAAATTCACTTTCTGTCGTTTGATATGGCTCCTGTTCAATGTATGAAATTGTTTTAGTTTCACAATTCTTACATGAAGGGAAAAATAAACAAAACAAAATTAGTCCAGTTGATATAAAAGCTTTGACCATAAAGCAATTGTCAATTTGTGCCTACTCTCTCAATATGCGGTTTTCGGCTTCCCCGTTTGCAATATAATAAATTCATTTATTTTTTGTCAGACGATTCCATCAGACCTCTAAAAAATGTCATGAAAAATATAACATGAAATTTTAGAGCGTTTCGGTGAAATTGCCTACAACGTTTAAGGCTTGGCGATGGGCTGGTATTCAATGAACTTTCCGCCCGAACGTCAGCCGATTGAAAAACTAAAGCCGAAGATAAGTGCAAAAAGCCGATATTTGTTCGTCTGCTGGAACCTTAGCTGATAGCGAACTACAGCCGATTGTTATTCCTTCAGCCAGCCTATTGCCAAACCTTTTGTTGTGCGTTCGTACTTGTCACTCGATGCCTTGTTTGAATTTTTCGTACTCTTCATAAAGCCAGTCAATATATTGGTCAAAGCTTTGAAGCACTAAGTCAAGTCCAGCACCCTTTTCTATTTGAAGTCCTTTGTCGGTAACAAAAATATATTGGTGACTAAATAATTCTCTTGTTATCTCGAAATACTTCTCGTCAAGCCAATCTCTACAAAACATTTCATCATCAGGGATTTTTTTATTTTCTTCTCGCTTTTCCCCTCCAGTGTTTAAGTAGAGAAAGTCATATTCAAGAGTATTGTCTCGTGGAAAGCCTATGATGTCGAGTACAACAGCCAAATTATCAACGCAGATATTTCCGAATTGTAAGCCTTTTTGTTCTAACTCTTCAAACAAACATTCTTGTTTATATTGTTCAAGTAAAAGGTTTATGAAATGCTCCTTCATTATTTTATTTCTTGTCCTGATGTAAAAGAATAAGTGTCGCTACAAAAGTTGTCAAAGATAAATTAAGCCAAAATTGCCAACTGGTTCTATCATACAATGATAATAAAACTGTTGCAAATGAAATGAAGTGAAGCAAGTTGACAATTGTAAATACGTTCCTTCTCTTTTGTCTTGCAATTCTTTTGTGTCGAACTGCTTTGCCTGGAAAAATTCTTGTTCCGCAACTTTCGATTTGATTATTATCGGTATCAATAATTGCCCACCCAATTGAATTTGTCCCTAAGTCAAGTCCTAAAACTTTGCTCATATTGTCTAAACTTTAAAGATTAAAACTGCTGCGATTGTATGACGCACAACGGACAGGTATTGCCGATGGTGGGGAAATAGAATTCCCGTCCGCCGGAACTGCTGCCTGGCTTTTTGCTAAAGATAAATAATAAGAACTAAAGCTGGGCTTTATTCGTCAAGCCCCGAACCACAGCACAATAGAATTACTGCTGCTGATTGTTATTCCGTCAAGCCCCACTATTGGCAATACCAATGTTAGCAGCAGTTATTGTCCGTTGATTCGATTCCAGTCAGCTATATACATATAAATTCTTTGAAATTCAGATGGTAATAACATTCTGTTATGTGCAATAAAATTTCTAGTTTTTTCAAGTTCATCCATTCGTTGCTTCAACCAATGCTGGGATGGAATTATATTTCCAAAGTGTTCCCACTTTTCAATAATAATACTACCTAACATGCCAAAATCAACAAACCCAAGTAAGTCTGTCTTTTCGCCTTCGAGCCATGAGTCCTTAAGTGCAGTTGCTTGCCTGGTCTCGGCATGACTTTTAATTCTGCTAGATAGTTTATCCCACCAATCTATACCAACATTTTCTGTTAATGTTTCTCTTATGAAATCCCGAACATCATTTTCAAAGCAAAAAACAATAGAATAAAGTCTTGCCATTTCTAAAGACTTATTTCGGAGCTTGACATTGTAAGGAGCTAATGCTTCTAAATGAGTTTTCTGTTCGTTAATATCATTATCGGCACCAATTTTTATCCCGGCACCTTGAAACAACGATACTTCGGATTCAAACATCAATCCTCTAAAGAGGAAATCTCTAACATCTTTTTTCTTATTCAAGGAGGTGATTTTTTAAAGATTTAAATATTGCATTATAAACTTCAACATCTTTTGTTGCTGGCAAATGGACTTGAATATTATAATGTAGACCTAAACTACCTTTTGGCTTGGGTGAATTTGTTTTTGATTGTCCTTCGTCATCATTTTCATCATCATCTTCTGTTGTTTCTGTAATTTTTTTGGTCTTTTTTACCACTTTTGAAACTCCTGAAATATCCGCTAGTTCTAATAACGCATAAAAAGTCTTGCTCATTAACCCTGCTACTACATCACTGGTGTTGTGGTAACTTTTAAATTTACCTTCAATCAAATTTCTGTCAGCTGCTGTAGGATTTTCAGCAATTAGAAAAATATCAGAATAAGTTTCCTTTATAGCTTCACCCATAACTTGCTTTGATGTAGCGTGGTTTCGAAATTCCGAATATCGTTCTGTAGGGCTCCATCCCACGTCAAAAAACCTAACGACTTAAGTAACGGAATAAACGCTCGATGGTTTTTGGACTTGTAACCCCAATCGAGAAGAAGTTGATTGGTAAATTTAGGCGGCGCTTGAGCGTCTCTAATTTTTGCAAAGAAATCTTTGAATTTCTTAAATTCTTGAGAGTAGGTAGTTGGAAGTCCCATATTGCTTGTGTAATTGTTTTATAATTGCTGCTAACGGTTCGGGTATTGCCGAAGGCGGGGCGTTACAGCACTACTGTTGATTTGAAAAACTAAAGTTCGGTTAAGCATAAAAGTGTCATAGAAGCTCGTCACCCCCGCTTTTGGCAATACCTTGTTACCGGATGCCCTTCTGGTTGTCCGAAGGTGTGTCGTATCAAGTTTGCACTCACTTTGTCCGAAGTGATTTACATTCAACGTTGTGTCCGTCAGAGTTTGCATGGTGCGGTGGAATGAAGTTTTATTTTTTTGAAGGGTGGGAGATTTTTTGTTTTTTAATTTTTTCTTGGGTGGAGAAAAAATACTCTCTTGCAAGCTTTGAATTAAGCGTTGGCTCAAGCGACTTGCAAGAGTGTATTTTTTGTGTGAGGCTTTATTTCTTTTTTTCTGTTTGTTGAATGGCGGAATTGGTAATTGCTGATTTAATTGCTGTCCCACCAAGAAACGGAACTTTTTCCATATTCATCTGTGCTAATTTTGGAAAAGAAGAAAGTATTTCTAAGCCAGCTTTTGAAAGCATTTCACCCGCAAACTGACTACAATTATTTAGGCCAATATTGAATCCTTCTTGCCCATTCAGATTTTGGTTCTTATTAAATCTTGATTGAGCCGATCTTAAAGCTCTATCAAATAATGATTTTGGAACCTTTACATCAGTATATCCAAAATTTCCTCCATTCCAATCTTCTCTTCCATTAAATAATCGCCTATCAATATGATATTTATCTGGGCGAATATCAATCTTTCGAATACGAACTGTAGATGGTCCGTTTTTATCAAAAAATATCTTATCAAAGGTTACTGCACCATGTCCTTTTAAAAATGAACCTAAACCTTGAGTTCCCTTTGGGCCGGCAAGACCATAACCTACGGTTCCTGTCTCACCTGTCATTGGATTAAAATTTCTACCAGCAGCACCCATTGCGGCAATATTTGCTGCTTTAGAAATTCCCGAAAATAAAGCTCCCCACTTATCAGCAGTAGAAGAATTTGAGTCGAGTAAAATTTCCGCTTCCTCAATGGGTAATAAGCTTACGACATTATCTAAAGCTCCTCTACCAGTTCCTATGACAGATGCCGCCAAGCCATATCCTATTTCTGGTAATATACCAGCAGTTTCTCCAAAGGTATTAAAGTGCCAATCTGTTAAATCACCTTTCGTTTCAGAGACACCATTGTAAATAGCATCTTGAAAGCCTAAGGAAGCCATATTAGATAATGTAGTAACTCCAATCCAAGCATTCGCACCGAGGTCTGAAACGAATCCTGTTGACTTTCTTTCAACCATCTTCTTTAATCCTCCGGCTGTAATTGCATTTGCGATTCCAAAAGATGTATCGCTGATAAGCTTTCTCATGTTTTCTCTTTCGTCTTCTGTTGCAGGAGCAACGCCTGAAAGCTTTGGTGTCCATGTGTCAGAAACTAACCCTAACGCATCACGCCTGTTAATTGGGTCATGAGCACAATACTGATGTTGATTATTGCTTTCTAGATGTCCGGAAATGTCTCTCTGAAAAAATAATCCTACCTGCTCATCATAAACCCTTTTTCTAAAATCATATTTATCTATTGACTTAATTTGGGGTCTTCCGCTAAAAAGAATAGTAGTTAAAGAATTACTTGACGGAATTATATTCTTCCCAGAATCAAAAACAGCAGGAGAACCAAAAGAACTAAAATCAAAATATTGCAAAGGATTACTGTTATTATCAGTAATGCTGCTTAAAGAAAGTACGCTGTTTTGATGATAGAAATAATTTGATTGTCCCTTACTTTGAACAATATATTCATCAAGACCTAACCCAAAAGTATTTTGAAGTGTATTGCCGCCTTGCGGCTTTTCCTGTATTGAACGAAGTCCGTCATAAAAAACAGGTTTGAAATATTGTTTTCTTTCCGTTCAATTATCCTGCCTTCGCCATCATAATGATGCTCAAGCAAAACAGCATTATCTGATTTCTGAACAACTTTTAAAAGGTTATCAAACGCATCATAATAATAATTGAATAAATTATCAGAAGTTCGATTACCGTTTTTATCATAAGTATAATTGATGTTTGCTCCACCTGAAATGGAATTTAATTGCAAGAGATTATTGTATGCTGTATTAAACTGCACTCCGTCTATATTCCAACTCGCTCTTTTATCATTGTCGGAAAGAGTATAACTTTCCTTATGGGCAGCGGCATTCGGATTTAAGCCGTTCAAAAAAGCATCAATACTTGGCTGGTCGTTTAAGTTATTTGGAATCGCTGCATTTATTCCGGTATAACTTTCAGTCAGTCGGCTAAGTCCATCGTAGCTGAAATATTTGTTTGTGTTAGGTAAAGAATCTCTGGTAATGATTTTTTTTCTTTTATCACCGTCAAACAAATATTGCTCTCCATCAATTATGTTACCAGCATTGTCTTTAACCTTAAAACCTGATAACCAACCTTCAATGTCATAATTATATTCTGTTACAGATTTATTCGCATATTTTTTATTATTCAAAAACAGCCCTTCATACTGAAATGCTGATAATATCGTTCCTTCTGCAAAATCATTAATCAAACAATTTGCAGTTCCTTTCTTTTCAAATACAACCTCCTTGATTCTGCCTAATGCATCCAATTTGTATTTATCTATTCTTCCATCAGGAAAAGTCAAAGCAATGCTGTTGTTAATGTCATCAAATATTTTCCTGATGGTTTCAGTCCCTTGTTTTTCTTCAATAGGTCTGTTGAAGCTGTCAAACTTTTTGAAATGGTATGAGTTCCGCTTGAAACTGAATTAATTCTTCCAAAGCTGTCATAGCCATAAGTCAAAGGCGGAGTTGGCAGTGTTCCGCCATTTACATGAAAATCCATTTGGGTCAATTGACCTTTAGGATTGTAACTGAAATTGGTTATTGTGCCATTGCAATCAGTTTCCTTTTTCAAAAAGCCTAAAGCGTCATATTCTTTAATTATTGAAGAATTATCGGGGTATTGAGTTTTAAAAAGATTGCTTTTTTCATCATAAAAATATTTCGTCAAATTATTTTCCGCATCCTGATATGAATTCAACCTGCCAATCAAATCTCTGTTCCATTGGTTTATTATGATTTCATTTCCTGTTCTAATTAAACCAGTTTTGATAGTTAGACCATTAATATCATAATACAAATTTACTTGTTGTCCTAAGGCATTAATAACACTTGTCTTTAAATTTCTGTCGTCATAAATAAACGAAACTTTGTTTCCTAAAGGATCAGAAGTTTGTATTGGACGGTTCCTTGAATCATAAGAAACACCTTGGCTGAAAGATAAATAATTACCTGAAGTGCTATTAAAAGATTCAGTTTTATCAGAAATAATGTTTCCATTTGCATCATAAGAATTAGCCTGTCGGTTTCCTAATGGATCAGTAACCAAAACAGTTCTACCAATGCCATCATAATCAATTTTTGTAGCGTTGTTTTGATGATTAATTGCTTTTATCGTGAGGTTGTCTTTATCATAAAACAATTGAGAAGTTAAACCATTTATATCTGACTCTATCAATCTGCCTTTTTCGTCAAATGAAAAGGTATGAGTTTGCAGAATGGAATTAAGAGAATCCTTAATTATTTTTTGGGTAATCTCATCACGACTTCCATATGAAATTTCCTGAACAACTCCAAGATGATTCGTTTGAGAAACTAAACGGGCATAAGGATCACCATTTCCCAGTTCACCATACTTAAATGTTTTCAATGTTGCCGTCAGGATATGTTACCTTATCAAGATTTCCAACTCGGTCATAGTGGTATTTTGTTTTTAAAGGGAATTCTGTATTTGAAAATTTAGTCTCTTCTAAAAGCAAATTTCTGTCATCATATTTATTTCTAAATTCCTGACCTATTGGATTGATTAGCTTAATTACATTTCCAAAAAAGTCTCTCTGAATTTTAGTGATTTGTTGAGATGCTGTATTGGAATATTTTCTTACTTCAACTAACCATGAAGCAACATCATAAAAGTATTCATTGATGATAAATGAACCACTCAAAACCGGATCGCTATAATTTCCTTTTGGCAAAACTCTTTAGCAATTTTTCTGTCCTCATTGTATTCAAACTTGTAAACGGCTCTGCTGCCATTAACGGAAGGCAGTTCAGTTTTTACCAATTGCCCAATAAGATTATGTTCAAATAAAGTATCATTACCAAATCCATCAATAGCTCTTTTGATATTTCCCAAAGCATCATACTCAAACGATTTAATCAGTGAGGCTGTGCTATCGTGTGTTTTAATTTTCTTTACAAGACCTGCTCCGCTTCCATTTGAGAAATAATCATAAGTTTTTTTTCTTCCTTCCGGAGAAAGTTCTTCTACTAATTGACCTGAGGGGTCATATTTAAGATTAGTTTCGCAATTATTTTGAACGGTTCCATCGGGCAATGTGGCATCTGGATAAATTATCTTGACTAAGTTCCCATTTCCGTCATACTTGAATTTAATAGTTGTGTTCCTTCATCAGTAACAGTTTCTACCTTTTTGAAAATTATTTTCATAAGTGTATTCAGCTATTTTCTTGGGTTTAACCTGATTGTATTTAGTTTAAATACCCGAAGCAAGTTTCCATTTTTTCAATAACTGAAGCCGGGTTATTAGGGTCATGCTCATAATACTCATAGATGTCTGCCATGCCATTGGCATAATAAAATTCAGTCATTTGTCCGTTTTTATTATACCTGTATGATTGTGCCCACACCCTGTAAGAACCATCAGCACATAATCTAAATCTTTCGTCAAGCAAATTTCCCCTGAAATTAAAAGTCAAAACTTTAAGTGGTCTTTCAGGTTCGTAAAATTCAGTTTGCAGATAAGCATCATTGATGTATTCGTCAAATGGAGGAATGTAGCGGATATTAGTGTATTTGAATAAATATTCACCACCCATGAAATATTGTTTCACCACACGATTGAAACTATCATCTGTTGAGTCCGTGCCGTAAAAATTTTCTACAATTGTTTGTCCCTTTGCATCTATTACTCTGAGGATATTATTTCTTAATTCAGATAATGCCTGATCTTCGTCATACTCATAGCAAGTCATTAAACCGTTTGGGAAATCGGGAGTAGGAAAAGTTATTACTGCTGAAAGTTGCTCAATGTTATTGGAATGCATGTATTTAATTTCTACCGGATGCTTGCCTTGCTCTTGCAAAAATTCGGGTTGTAATGCTTCAAGCAAATCACAACTGCCATAAACAAAATTTATTTTTCTACCAACTGTATCAATTACAGTTTCAAGTTGATTTTGTGGATTGTAAATTAGCTGTTGAGAATTCTTATTTGTGTCTTCAATTTTATTAACGGGATTCTTTCAAAACCTGAATCTGTGAAATACCATTTCATCCCACCTTTAAAGGTCAAGATGAAATCTGAATTTTGAATCCTCTCCAATTTTGCGAACACACCTCTTGGTGGGTTGTAAAGAATAGAATCCCTGAATCAGTATATATCTTCCTGCAAACTCCCTGTATTAATTGCAATGGAACCATTGTTTAATGTTCAAATAGACATTGTAATTATGATCCCAGTTGTAACCAAATGGACCAAAGAATGTTCTGCCGCTTTTGTAGGTTCTGATAAAAACAAAAGGGAAACCTACAGAAGGCAATTCAAAATCTACTTTCTCTAAATAGAATTCACCTGTGAATGGATTAACAGGGTCTGCAACCTTTGGAGTATTCTTAGCTTCATCCTTTGATCGTTTTTCAGGTTCACCTTGAGGAGGTGATTGTGGTGGTGGGATGTTTGGGTCAATGTCTTTCTGAACAGGAGGAACTTGTATTTCAATTTCTGGCGGTTCAGTAACATTGGCACCCAATGTCTCAGGAGCTCGGTGTCAGAAGGATTGTTATCAAACAGGGATTTCGTTGGCTTAAATCTTTCCTGCTTCTTCTAACTGTTGTTTGTAGATTGGAATTGCATAATGCCCGATAGTCTTCCGGTGTCCAATCAGTTATGGCTCCAGTATTATCTCCTAAATGCTCCAATTGCAGGACCTTCACCAGCATTACAAAATATTGTCCTGTTAGCATTATCTAAAAATCTGATTGCATCGCAAGGGTCGTCAAAGCCGAATTCACTGCCGGGTTGTTGAATTTCTCCATTAAGAGAAATCGGGTAAGTTACTTTGCCGTATAATCTGACATAGCAATAATTATTTTTTGTGACAGAAAAATAATTTACTATTTAGCTATGTCTGGTTTCTTCTACATTGAGAATTTCATTCTAGATATTCCAAATTGTTTTGTAACAGCCAAATCGTTTGTTGACAAGATTTCTTTCAATGAAACTATTTTATCAACCTTCTCCTTGACTTTTGGATTGATGAAAGCAAGGTCATGTATTGAAGACTCTAAAAAATATTCTTTGGTAGAATTTGCAATAACCTCTTTTGGAAATGTTTTGATTGGAGATAGCCAACTGTTCCCGGGTCATTTCTCAAAGGTGAATTAGATGCAGAAAGCATTGAGTTCTGAATCATTCTAATGATTCCTTTTTGAACGGGAAATCATTTCTCTGTCCTCTTGGTCTTGGAGGCCTTACCTTATCTCCAAATATAGAAGGATCAACTACTTCTGGAAGTTCAAATAATGGAGTTATATCAAATGGAATTTCAACCACAATATCATCAAACCTTCCACCGTGCAAATCAACAATATCTGTGTCAATGGGTTTTAAGTTTTGTAGTTGTAACATCTTTGCTGGATATACATTCGTTGCCAGTTATTTGAGTGCAAAGTTTACGCTGTGTTATCAGCAAACCTGACACATCAACTTTGGCCTGAGGGGCTTAATTTTTTTTCTACGAATGGATATTTGCAGCTTCTCTGAAAAAATGCCCATTTGTTTCCTTCCATAGAAATTTATCTCCTACTTCAAGATGGAAGTCAATTAATAATTTATTCATATCAATTTATAATCAACTTCCGTAGCAGAATCTGATGGAGCCTCTATTTCATAGGATCCGAGAACATCACCAGTTTCCGAATCTACAGATGTTATTGTAACCTTTCAGGTGGTAATTCTTCAACACCACCAAGTCCTGCTACTCCCTTACTTGGGTTGCCTTCCCATCCATCAGGGATAACAGTGTATGATTTTGAATAATTTTTTTTCCCTTTTATTTGAATTAAAGGGGTTTGCATCATGATACTTTGCATACAATGTTGTCTCAGGCGTTTTGCATAACAAACTCTGATTCTTCATAAACTTCACTATCTGATGGTGGATTGATTGAGATGTTATCCAGAAGTGACCTGTTTGCAAAAAATGCATCAAGCATTTAGAATTGGTTGTTCTTTATCTCTGATTACAATAAGGAAGAAATCTTGAACACCTTCTATAACTCTTAATCCTTGAACAAAGGTTCTCCTGTCAGTTGGCTGTAAAATGTGTGGACGAGGTAACATTATGAAAGAAGCTCTGTTTGTTCCAGAATGATAGCCTGTAAGAAGGTTATACATTTGACTGAGTTGAGTTGTTGTGATTTGTCCCTCTCTTCTTTCACGAGAAGCATCTGTTGAAACTCCAATTCTCTTGGTCAGTTTCTGTTCCTCACCTGACCAGTTGAGCCAGTGATACCAGTTTCAATTGGAATGCCTTCCACAGGAATTGTTGCTTTAACATTTGCTCCTGCATTCCAAGAACTTTGCGTAGAGTCTGTTGTCCCAAAAGATTTATTTGTTGATAGTTTGCTTACTGAAGATGTTAAAATTTCTCCTGTTTCAGTAGCTGCTTGATAGAAATCTCTGACTTTTGGTTCAAAGTCAATGATGTGAGGATATTTATCCAAGTTATCCTTATCTTTTATCAGGATGAACGGTTACATTTAATAATACACCATAACATCCAAAGTATTCTCTGGTGATGTCATCAATTTTAGAATAGTCAACTCCTTTAACCGAAGCAAGCAAATCAATTATTTTTTGCTTTTCATCCTCAGTTGGCTGGTAGCCTGTAATGCTGCAACTTACTTTTAGGTAAGTTATTTGCTTTGCCACACTTTGAATATTCTTCCGGTATATCCTCAACCTTTGGGTCGTAAGTGTAGAGGAAATTGATGACCTGAAAGGTGAAGGCATCTTTTGTCACAAAATGTTTTGTCCATCATATCCTCGCTACAATTAACGAGTTTCCATGGAATGTCGATTGAAGGTTTAATCTGAAGTTTGACATGTTGTTATGAATTTAAATTGTTAGTTGTTGATTATGCAAATGTAAAATTAGAATTGAAATAAAGCGTTGGAAGAAGTGGCTCTTTTTGTTTTGCCTTTGGGTTGGCTTGTGCGGTTGCGGCAAAACAAAATGTGCCACCCAGTGCGGCTGAAAAAATTAAAAACAAAAAAATGTGCGGTGGCAAAAATAAAACTTCATTGCGTTGGCTGTCTGTCTGGCGGTCTGTCGTTCGGTTAGGTTGTCCAAAAATGTTCGTTTCCATGTCAGTAAGTTTGATGTTAGCACTGTCGCCAAAGGGTTTCCCCGGTAACGTTTTGAGGCTTTGTGCAGTTGGGGAATTGACCAACTGTCCGCCCGGATTTGAAGCTAAATTTATAACTAAAAAGCCGAAGTTTAGAACTACAGTCCGGCAGAATTACGTCCGCCGAATATAAAGCTGGGATATTTACTGCCGATGATTGTACTTCCGTCTCCTAATTGCACAAAAACCGCATGTTGGGCGCAGTTTTTTATCACCCCAAATTTTACTTTTATAGTAATTACATATTGCTTGAATTTTTCCGTCTTTTAACCAAAAAAAATACTTTGTCGGTTGTATTAGATGCTTGGAAAATTTAAAAGATACCATTGATTTATTTCTTAGAGCAAATGGGAGTGTGTCTGATATAATCTTTGGGAATAGTCGTAAATTTTAATCCATTATTTTCATCAGTAGTAAAACCATTGTAATTTTCGCTCTTTTCAAGAACATTACTCTCTTTGGGGTTTGAAGGGAAGCGTTTATTTATTATACTGTCAATTAAAACTTCACTTTCAAACATATTCCATACACTTCTTTGTCATGCCCTCTCCACCAAGGATGTTCCCATTCAATTTCATAATGGTGTCCATTATTTTGCGATTAAGAGAAATTAATTCCTTTTCTTTTTCAGAAAAACACTATCTCCTAAATACCCTGGAAAATCCTTTTGTTGGTCCACAAAAATTGATATTCCATCAGAAATATTAGTTGGCCTTCCGTCCTCATTAAATTCTGAAACAAAAATTTCAATTAAGTCAAAGCCGTCCTGAAAAAAAATTTATTACTCTTTATTCCATCTTTGGATACAATATATGATGGGTCATTACATCCACAAAAAGGTTAAAAGACAGATTATGGTTTCACCATCATAAAGTTGCCCTGAGAAATGGCTGTCCAACTATGGGTGGTGGGTGGAAACTGGATGTCGAGGTAAGATATATTGATCATCGCTTAATGATGATAGATATTCGTCAGCCGGGGGGGTGGGTCTGGTGTTGGCATTTTTAGCTCTTTGCAAGGTTGGCTTTGTGTCAGGGTTTTGATGGCGCAATGTGCTAAAAATAGCGAGGGTCGTCTGGCAAAGTCATGTAAGGCTTTAGTAGGTGCTGTTTAGGGTACACGTAAATATATGATACTTCCTCACCATTTCGAAAAAAAATGTACCTTAAAAACCAACGCTTTAGTATAATGCATTTTGTATTGTTATTAGTACAATACGTTTTTGGTCTGTTTACCACTCTATCTTTTCGCTTTTCCATAAATCATCAAACGGGCTTTTAATATTTACCAGTTCCCGGCGGCTTACATGTAAATATCGCTCCGTGGTTTTAATGTTGAAATGTCCTAATAAATCTTTTATATACCTTATATCCGTCCCTTTTTCCAGCAGGTGCGTGGCAAAACTATGCCTTAAACTATGCATCCCTATCTCTTTTTTTATGCCGGCTTTGTTTTTAGCATTATAAAATATTTGCTGTGCAGTTCGGGTAGGGTAGGCTTCTCCCGTAGTTTCCGATTCAAAAAGGTATCGTTTTGGCCGGGGCTTATATTCTTTTATATAATCTCTTAATATATCCAGCAATATGGGGCTTAAGGGCACATAACGGTCTTTTTTTCCCTTTGCCCGCTCAATAAATATTTGCATTCTGCGGCTATCTATATCGGTAATTTTTAGGGCCACTATTTCGCTTACCCTAAGTCCTGCACTATATGCCGTAAACAACATGGCCTTATGCTTTTTGTTGCTGAGCGCATTAAACAACCGGGCTATTTCTGTTTCATTCAATAACCTGGGCAATTGCATTGGCTTTTTTGGCCGTGGTAGTTTTATAAAAAACCTTTCTTTTCTCAATACCTGCTCATAATAAAATTTTAGGGCATTGATCCTGCTATGCAATGTATTTTCTTTTAGCCCGCATTGCAGCTTGCAATATATAATATAGCGCTTCAAATCTTCTATGGTAAGCTCATCGGCCGGAATGTTTTTGAGTAGTACCAAAAGCTGGCTCATTTCATTTGCATAAGTTCTTATTGTAGATGCACTATAAGCTTTTAAATGCAAGGTTTCCAATAAACGGGGTAGTACCTGTGCATTTGCTGCATGTATATAAAATAAGGATTTCAATGCTTTGCCGGCAATAGCGGGTTTTGGTTCCTGTGGTTTATGTGCTACCTGCATCACTTCCTGTTGTGTTGTTTGTGCATCGGTTAATAAGGTTGCTACCTGTTTAAAAGCCTTTTTAAGCAGTTGATAACTTTCTTTATTGTAGGGTATATACCAGCATTTATTGCTTTTGCTCCACAGTGCACCAACTTTTTTCTTTAATAATTCAATAAAGCTTTTATTGTGAGCTACATAAATGCCAATGCAATTATTGTTACGGTGAAATAAAGGGCGCAGGTAAATTGTTTTCATGCCAGGTTTTGCTTTTAAAGGAATTCAATGGGCATACAACTCCGTAGCCCTCAGTTACATGGCCAGGGCATCAGGATGCTTAAAATTAAATAAAAAAGATATCTGAAAATCCGAAAAAGGGTAATTTTTTTGGATATATGTAAATATTTTTTTTGGACCAAAAGAGGTTATGCAACGCAATAAAAATCTAAAAATTATGACTGAACGCATAAAGTGAGGTCGTAAAATTATGAACCCTGCTGCAAAATAAAAAGTTCAGCAAGCTTTAACCTGCTGAACCTTAAAAATTTAAATATTGTTTTAATTAAGCTGCTTCAAACCTTTCGGCTACTTTGGCCCAGTTAACCAGGTTCCAAAATGCTGCCAGGTAATCGCCCCGCTTGTTTTGGTACTTTAGGTAATAAGCGTGTTCCCATACATCGGCACCAAGCAATGGCGTGCCTTTTACTTCAGCTACATCCATTAAAGGATTGTCCTGGTTGGGGGTGGAGCTTACTTCAAGCTTGCCGTCTCTTACTATCAGCCATGCCCAGCCGCTTCCAAAGCGGGTTAATCCTGCGCTGTTAAATTTTTCTTTAAAAGAATCCAACGATCCAAATGCGGCATTAATTGCTTCGGCAATTTTTCCTGTAGGGGCGCCGCCTGCGCTGGGTATTAGGCTTTCCCAAAAAAAGCTATGGTTCCAATGGCCGCCACCGTTATTACGTACTGCCGGGCTTATTTTGCCTGCGTTTTTTACCAAATCTTCCAGCGGTTTATTTTCATTGTCAGATCCGGCAATGGCTTTATTGAGGTTATCTACATAGGCCTGGTGGTGCTTGCCATGGTGTATTTGCATGGTAAGGGTATCAATATGCGGTTCCAAAGCATCGTATGCATAAGGTAATGGAGATAGTGTAAATGCCATAGTTGTAAATTTTATTGGTTCTTAAAAATTTTTCGGATCACAAATTTAAAGGTTCGCTTTAAAAAAACCCATCTGTGCCTGTTAATCTTTCTAATTTCGGAAACTTACCGCTTATCTTTAAAAAAAGATTTTATTAATGCGCTACATTCTTCCTGCAATAGGCCACCCACAATTTCGGTTTTGGGATGAAACGGGTTTTTATTGCCTGTATATTTTTTAAAACCATTTTTTTCGTCGTAAGCGCCAAATACAATCCTGTTTATTTTGCTCCAGTATAATGCGCCACAGCACATGAGGCATGGTTCTAAGGTTACATATAAAGTAGCATCGGGCAGGTATTTGCTTCCCAAATAATTAAAAGCAGCAGTAAGGGCAATAATTTCTGCATGTGCCGTACTGTCGTTTAGCAATTCTACCTGGTTCCATCCTTTACTGATGATCCTGTTTTGCACTACCACTATGGCGCCTACCGGCACTTCATCTCCTTCCAAAGCTTTTTGTGCTTCTTTTAATGCAAGGTTCATATAATGCTCATCTGTCGTCATAAAAATTTAACTTTAAACAAATTTAGTGCATGTCTTATCTTCAACAGCTCAATACCCTCTATGAATTTTTTAAAACCGGGCAAACCCAACCTTACCTTTTTCGTAAAGAACAATTACAAAAGTTAAGAAATGCCATTCTTCAACACGAAGAAGAAATTTATGCGGCGCTTTATACCGACCTTAAAAAATGCGCCGAAGAATGCTGGGTTACGGAAAACGGCCTCGCAATTGCAGAAATAAACCATGCCTTATGCAACCTAAAAAAATGGATGCGGCCGCAACGAAAATGTACCAACCTGGTAAATTTTCTTTCTTCCAGTTTTGTAATGAGGGAACCCCTGGGTGTTGTATTGCTTATTGCGCCATGGAATTATCCTTTTCAACTGCTCATGAAGCCGCTTATTGCTGCAATTGCCGGTGGAAATTGTGTGGTATTGAAACCTTCGGAACATGCACCGGCTACCGCTGCCGTAATGAAAGCTATGGTAGAAGAAATTTTTCCGCCGCATTATATTTTATATGTAGAAGGAGAAGGAAAAAGTGTGTTGCCTCAAATGATGCAGCAATTTGTATTTGACCATGTGTTTTTTACCGGCAGCCCTGCTGTGGGAAAAGAAATTTATAAAATGGCTGCAGAAAACCTGGTGCCGGTTACGCTGGAACTGGGCGGTAAAAGCCCATGCGTAGTAGATGCAGACGCCGATGTGGTTACTACAGCAAAACGAATAGCCGTTACAAAATTTACCAATGCCGGCCAAATGTGTGTAGCGCCGGATTATGTACTGGTGCACCGTTCTCAAAAAGCAGCGCTGGTTGAAGAATTGAAAAAATACATCATTCAATTTTTTGGTGAGGATGCTGCAGCTCATTACAATTATTGTAAAATAATAAACGAAAACCAATTTGACCGCATTGTTAAATACCTGGATGAGGGCAACGTAATTTTTGGCGGAAAATATAACCGCAGCAAACTTTTTATTGCTCCCACGCTTTTAGATGAGCTGTCTTTACAAAGCGCTGTTATGGAGGAAGAAATTTTTGGGCCCATACTTCCCATCTTTGTTTTTGATGATAAACAGCAGGCTTTGGAAATTATTGAAGCCAATAAAAACCCGCTGGCCTTTTATATTTTTGCTGCCCATAGGCAAAATGCAATGCAATGGCTCAGGGATGTTGCATCAGGCGGCGCTTGCATTAATAATGCAAGCTGGCATTTTGCCAATCATTACCTGCCGGCGGGTGGCAGGGGAAAAAGCGGCATGGGTAATTACCATGGTAAATATGGTTTTGATACCTTTACTCATCCAAAGGGCGTGCTTAAATCACCCAACTGGTTCGACCCCAAGTTAAAATATCCGCCGTTTAAGGGAAGGCTTAACCTGTTTAAAAAAATCATCAGGTAATTTATGACGCTAAGGCAAAAACTTATCATCTTTGCATATCCTTTGCTCCATAAATTTTCACAATGTGTGGGCAACAATTCATTTTTACAATCTAATATTATGGCTCCGGAATCATTTTATCAATTGCAGGCAACTTTAAATAATGAACAGGTACTTGATTTTTCTGCCTTAAAAGGAAAAAAAGTTTTAATTGTTAATACTGCATCCGATTGCGGCTATACACCACAGTATAAAGGGTTGCAGGCGTTGCATGAAAAATTTAAAAACAGCTTAACTATTATAGGTTTCCCTTCAAACGAGTTTGGCGAGCAGGAAAAAGGCAGCGATGCCGAAATTGAACATTTTTGTTTCGTAAACTACGGCGTTAATTTTCCTTTGGCAAAAAAAAGTGGCGTAAAAAAATCAACAGAACAAAGCAAGGTGTACCAATGGCTCACACAGGAGCAAAAAAACGGATGGAACAGCAAAGCGCCCGACTGGAATTTTTGTAAGTATTTAATTGACGAAAATGGCAACCTCACCCATTTTTTTCCTTCGCCTGTAGATCCTATGGATAAAGAGCTGCTGGAAAAACTGTAATTTTTTTTACATTCTAAAAAGCTATAACCTTTATTATGTTTACAAAAGCAGATATTGAAAAATATTTCCTCGCAGAAAAAAATGCAGCTTTGTTTTTTTTGATCCTGGGAATTGTAGCCATTTTAGCTTCCGTAATATTTTTTGCCTTTATTAAAACCAATTGGTATAAAGGCTTTGCCGTTCCCTTATTTATAATTGGTATCATACAGGGCGTGGTGGGTTACCAGGTATATAAAACTGCAGATGAATATAGAAAAGACAATGTGTTTGCTTATGATTTAAACCCGGCAAAACTGGAAAGCCAGGAAATGGCAAGAATGCAAAAAGTAAAAAAGCGGTTAACTATTTTGCTCATTGCAGAAGCATCGTTTTTTGTAACTGCGGTAGTTTTACTTTTGGTTTATAAAAATAATGCAGGCGCTGCAATATGGCGTGGGCTTGCCTTTGGGTTAATGTTGCAGGCGATTGTTTCTTTTGGCTTTAACCTGCAGGCTGGTAACCGGGCAAAAATTTATTTAAACGGCCTCCAATCTTTTTTTAAAATGAAACCTTAGTTAATGCTACTTATGGAAAATAAGGGCAACTTTTTTGCAAAAACTATTTCAGGCTTACAGCCATGGCAAAGGCTTGCAGTATCCTGTGTAGGTGCTGCAATCACTTATGTATTGTTGCGTTATTCCGTAAATCCGCTTAACCGCTATTTTGTACTGTTAATCACCTGGGATGTATTTGCCGTTGTATATTTAATTTGTTGCTGGGTAGTATTAATCAACTTAAAACTGCCGGTTTTAAAACAAAATGCTTCGCAGGAAGATGGGAGCAAATGGATGGTATTTGTACTGCTGATCCTTTTTTCTATTGCCGGGCTATTTATCATCATGCTGCTGCTGAGTAAAAATATTGTGGATGTGCCCCGGCTTCCATTAACCCTGGGCGCTGTTGCCGGTATGTTTTTTTCCTGGCTTATTGTGCATACTATTTTTTCTTTTCATTATGCCCATTTGTATTATAAAAATAATAGTAAAAGTGGCGGCTTGGTATTTCCGGGCAACCATGAGCCCGATTATCTTGATTTTGCATATTTTTCCATAGTAATTGGTTGCACTTTTCAGGTGTCTGATGTGGAAGTAACTTCACGTCAAATACGGCACCTGGTGTTGTTGCATGGCTTGCTGGCTTTTATTCTCAATACCTTTGTGGTAGCTTTAAGTATCAATATTATGCTGGGTTTTATACAGCATACGGCATAAAAAAAGCCCGCTGTTGCAGGCTCAGTATTGTGGGGTTATAGAATTAGGGTTTTACCGCTTCTTTAGCTTTTTCGGTTCCTTCTTTTACCACTTCTTTGGCTTTTTCCATACCTTTTTCAGCGCCTTCCTTAACGGTTGTGCCCACTTCTTTTGCACCTTCAGCAACTGCATTTGCGGCATCTTTGGCACCTGCTACCACTTTAGCACCGGTTTGCTGGGCGGCATCTACTACATTACTTACAGCTGAGTCCATTTTTGTTGCCACGCTTGATGTGTCTGTTGTTACAGGTGCGGTTGAATCGGCCGCAGGCGTTTCTGTTTTGTTTTCATTTTTAGAATCGTTGCAGGCAATAAATAAAGTAACAAGTGCTGCAACAGCCATAATTTTTTTCATTTACAAAGGTTTTTTTTTGATTTTTAATTTTTAAGTAAATGCATAAACGTATAGGTAATAACTAATATTTTATAGAATTATCTTTTTTATGTTTTTTTTAAAAAAATACGGTTTTAGGGCTTGCTTTCGGCAATAATGTCAGTTTTTTTGCACGGAATAGTTTTTGTAACAATGTTCAAGTAAAATTTTATAGAAAATGACAATGTCAATTTTAATGGTTTCGGTGGTTTTTATGGTCATCGGAATGATTGTTCAGGGCAGGTTAAGGAGCAAGTTTGCCCAATACAGTAAAATGCCGGTGAGTGGAGGCCTTAATGGAGCCGAAGTAGCAGAAAAAATGCTAAAAGATAACGGCATTTTCGATGTAAAAATTACCTCGGTTCAGGGCCAGCTTACCGACCATTACAACCCTGTGAATAAAACAGTGAATTTAAGTGAAGATGTGTATAATGGCCGTAGCGTTGCTGCCGCAGCCGTTGCTGCACACGAATGCGGCCATGCGGTACAGCATGCAAAAGCTTATTCAATGCTCACTTTAAGAAGTAAGCTTGTACCGTTGGTGCAGGTGAGCAGCAATTTTAGCCAGTGGATAATACTTGCCGGCCTGGGCCTTGGTTTTGGCTCTGGCAATAATACCATCCTGTTAGTGGGCATTGCCTTATTTGCCCTCTCAACCTTATTTGCTGTAATTACCCTGCCGGTTGAGTTTGATGCATCCAACAGGGCGCTTGCATGGATGCAAAATGCCAGTATTACATCATCCCGTGAGCAGGAGGGCGCCAAAGATGCTTTAAAATGGGCAGCGCTTACCTATGTGGTTGCTGCATTGGCATCAATTGCCATGCTGCTGCAATATGTAATGATATTTTTAGGCAGACGAGACGATTAAAAGAAGAGTATGATGTTCCTGGTAAATGAATAATCAAAATAACATTTAGAACTTTTAATTATCTTACAAACTTTAATAAACAAAAATGGATATACAAAAAGAATTTGAAAAATATGCCGTAAAGCATAAGGGCATTAGTGGCAATACGCTGCATAGTTATCAAACCCAAAACGCTGCAAAAATTAATAATGGCGCTAACCCTTATATAGTAACCGGCCTTACGCCAAATATTATTGAAGAAAGACCCATGAATGTGGCCGTAATGGATGTATACAGCAGGCTGATGATGGACAGGATTATTTTTCTGGGTTATCCTATAAGCGATGAAGTGGCCAATATTGTTACCGCCCAGCTTTTATTTTTAGAAAGTACCGATCGTACAAAAGATATCCAAATGTATATCAACAGCCCCGGCGGTAGTGTACATGCAGGCCTGGGCATGTATGATACCATGCAGTTTATTTCGCCGGATGTAGCCACCATTTGCATTGGCATTGCTGCAAGTATGGCGCAGGTGCTTATGTGTGCCGGTACCAGGGGCAAGCGTACGGCATTAAAGCATAGCCGCATTATGATGCACCAGCCAAGCGCTGGCGCAGGAGGCCAGGCTTCGGATATTGAAATTACCGTAAACCAGATACGCACCCTAAAAAAAGAACTTTACGAAATTATAGCTTTGCACACAGGCCAGTCTGTAGATAAAGTAGCCTTAGATTGCGATAGAGACAAATGGCTCACTGCATTTGAAGCCAAAGAATATGGCCTTGTAGATGAAGTGCTGCTTACCAACCCCAAAAAAGAAAAAAAATAAAATCACCTGCAAATAATAGTACAATGAAAATAAGGTTCGAAGAAGAAGAAAACCCGGAAGTAACTGCACCGGAAAATCCCATGGAAAAAATGATTGGCGGATGGCGCTTCGATAAAAAATTTATTGAACAGCGAAAAATATTTTTGTGGGGCCCGGTAGAAGATAAAAGTGCAAAAGATATTACCGACCGCCTCTTATACCTCGAAGCCCTTGATCCCGGAAAAGAAATTACTTTTTATATCAATAGCCCCGGCGGTGTAGTAACCAGCGGCATGGTAATTTACGATACCATGCAAATGATTTCATCTCCCGTAAGTACCGTATGCATGGGCATGGCGGCAAGTATGGGGAGTATTTTGCTAAGTGGTGGTCAAAAAGGCAGGCGCTTTATTTTTCCGCATGGAGAAGTAATGATACACCAGCCCAGCGGTGGTGGCCGAGGCACCAGCGCCGACCTGGAAATTATGGCCGTGCAAATGCAAAAAGCCAAAGATATGGGCGCAAAAATCCTCGCCGGTAACTGCGGCCACAGCGTAGAAAAAATTATGAAAGATTTTGACAGGGATTACTGGATGGATGCAAAAGAAAGCGTTGCCTATGGTATTGTAGATGGTATACTGGATAAGATTTAAACTTCTGCTGTTTTCCTATTTTACTTCATCCCGCTATCCAGCAAAATCAGTTGCGTTATTTCCAAAGGGTTAAAATTATTATCACTTATTACCAGCAGTGAACGGTTGCCGTTTTTTAACCTTGGGCCAAAGCTTATGCCTTCCAGGTTGTCTATCCTCATTTTTAAAGTAGAAAAATTAAAGAGCAATTTTTTCTTTACAGGGTTTAATGCTGGTTTTAATACAAGTGATGAATCGCCTTTAATATCTGTTGCGTTACGTAAATCGGCTAAATAAATTTTTACCTGCAGGTCATTTTCATAGCCGGTAGAAAAAGAACGTTCCATTACCAGCAATTCAATTTCGTTTAGGGCAAGTATCGAAGAAATTCCATTTACCATAAAACCGCCTTCTTTTTTAGGTTTTTGGGCCACGGCATCCAACGGGTAGGCATACTGGGCAGTATTTTCTTTTGTTGCCAAATCATATTTTAAGATACGGCTCCAATAATCTTTTTTTTTCAACCCGGCTTCTTCGCCATCATTGTATAGCGGGCATTCTGTACTAATAAAAACCGTGTTATAATTATTGGTAAAAGCAATGCCTTCAAAAACACCGTTTCGCCTTGGGCCATTTTCTACAGGCTTCATTTTATAAATTTCCGGAACAGGTAGTTCATACAGCAATTTACCGTTGGTATCGGCTATATTTATAGAAGGGTTTTGCAAAATGTTTTTTTCTTTCCCCAAAAATCTTTCGCCCTCGTTGCTCCAAATAATATTGTTTTGAATGGGGTTATAGCGCATTTCTTCGGGGTCGGGTGCATTTCCGTCCCCTGCCTTTGCCTTGGGGTAAATCCTGCCGTCTTCATAGCGCAGGGTATCTACAGCAGTAAGGGTAAAGTTTTCAATTTTATTATTATTGATGTCGAACCTGGCTTTGTAAAACCTGCAGGGGTTTATTTTTCCCTTGTCGTCGCAAATAAAATAAAACTGGTTGTGTACAGAGTCATAGTCAATGCTGGAAAAACCGCCGGCAAATGTATTTTGAAAAGATGTTAAATACGGCATTATATATTGGTCTAAATAGGTAATGCCTTTAGGTTGTTTTTTATGGTTTATTTTCTTTTGGGCAGTAGATGCAAAGGGTAAAATAAATACCAGGGCAAAAACAAAAAGATAGTATAGCAAAAATTTTAACTTCATGTGTGCGCTGTGTTACTGCAAATATAAAATATTGATCCATGAGTTTTTAACAGCCGGTTTTATTTTACAAAAACTTAATTTTTTTTAACCGGTGAAACATCATTTTTTTTTATTTGTTACTTCCTTACCTTTGAAGCAAGCTAACAGTTTATATATATGTCACAGCAATCAGAATTAATACAAGAGGTAGTGATAAAGTTTGCAGGCGATAGTGGGGATGGTATGCAACTTACAGGGAGCCAGTTTACCAACAACTCTGCATTATTGGGTTTAGATCTTGCCACATTTCCCGATTTTCCGGCAGAAATAAGGGCACCAATAGGAACGCTTCCCGGAGTAAGCGGTTACCAGTTGCGTTTCAGCAGCGACCGCATTTTTACACCAGGTGATGCTTTTGATGTGTTGGTGGCCATGAATGCCGCCGCTCTTAAAGTAAACCTTAAATCGCTTAAAAAAGGGGGAAAAATTATTGCCAATATTGACGGATTCGACCAAAAAAATTTAAGGCTTGCCAATTATGCCGAAGGCGCCAATCCTATGGAAGATGGTACACTCGAAGGGTATAGTGTGATAAAAATGGACGTTACCAAAATGACCCGTGAAGCACTGAAGGATATTACCATGGGCGTTAAGGAAAAAGACCGGGCCAAAAATATGTTTGTACTCGGTTTTTTATACTGGATGTATAACCGGGACATGGATTATACCCTGAAATTTTTAAAAGAAAAATTTTCTAAAAAGCCCGAAATTCTGGAAAGTAATATGAGGGTTTTGCAGGCCGGGTATCATTATGGAGATACTACAGAAACCCATTCGGGCAGGTATATGGTACAAAAAGCCAAAATGGATGCCGGTGTTTACCGTTCCATTATGGGCAACCAGGCTATAGCTTACGGCTTAATTGCAGCAGCAGAAAAAAGCGGTTTGCAGTTATTTCTCGGCTCTTATCCCATTACACCGGCTTCGGATATTTTACATGAACTGAGCCGCCATAAAAATTTTGGTGTTAAAACCTTCCAGGCCGAAGATGAAATAGCGGCTGTAGCTTCAGTAATTGGCGCAAGCTATGGTGGCGCCTTGGGAGTTACTACTACAAGCGGCCCGGGCCTTGCTTTAAAAGCAGAAGCAATGGGCCTTGCTGTAATGCTGGAAATTCCACTGGTAATTATTGATGTGCAGCGGGGCGGGCCAAGCACCGGCTTGCCTACAAAAACCGAGCAAAGCGATTTATTGCAAGCTTATTATGGCCGAAACGGCGAATGCCCCATGCCTGTAATTGCCAGCAGTAAACCTAGCGATTGTTTTGATGTGGCTTTTGAAGCAGTGCGTATTGCTGTTCAGCACATGACGCCGGTAATTCTTTTAAGCGACGGCTATATTGCCAATGGCGCCGAACCCTGGAAATTTCCGCAAAGTAACCAACTGCCCGAAATTAAAGTGCGCTTTAAAACCGAGCTTGCAGAAAATGAAGAAAAGTTTCAACCCTACCAGAGAGATGAAAAATTGGTGCGCCCATGGGTAATTCCCGGAACCCCGGCATTGGAACACCGCATTGGAGGCATTGAAAAACAAAACATCACCGGTAATATTAGTTACGACCCCGAAAATCATCAGTTGATGGTGAAAATCCGACAGCAAAAAGTAGATGATATTGCTCAATATATTCCAGAACAACAATTAGATAGCGGACCCGATAAAGGGAAGGTGCTGGTAATTGGGTGGGGAAGCACTTATGGTGCTATTAAAACGGCCTGTGAAGAATTGCAGGCACAGGGTAAAAAAGTTGCCCATGCCCAGCTTCGGTATATAAGGCCTTTTCCTAAAAACCTGGGAGAAATTATTAAAAATTTCGATACCGTTTTGGTACCCGAATTAAATAACGGGCAGTTGGTGAAAATTATACGGGATCAATATTTTGTAGATGCAAAAGCTTACAACAAAATTATGGGCATCCCTTTTACAAAAGCAGAACTGGTAGAAGAAATAGGTAAATTGCTTTAAGTGCTCATGAGCCTGCCAAACGAAAAATGAAATGATGGTTATAGATTTAGCGCTATAATTTTAAATGATAATATGCAGCTACGGTCGTACCTTCAAAATGCCCTGCATCTTTTTTATCCGCACCTGTGCTGTGGCTGCGGCTCCGATATTTTACCGGAAAATGAAATGCTTTGCATTAAATGTATTGCCCATTTACCCTTCACACAATTTGAATCTATTGAAGGAAATAGTATAGAAAAAATTTTTTACGGCAGGGTAAAAATAGAATCAGCCTACAGCCTTTTATATTTCTCCCGGCACCAGTTGGTGCAGCAACTCATTCACCAGTTTAAATATGGAGGTAATAAAAAATTGGGAGAATTCCTTGGTCAAATAATGGGATATGCCATGCAAAAAAGTAAGCGGTTTGCGGCTGTGGAAATACTGGTACCATTGCCATTACATGCCGAAAAAGTATTTAAAAGGGGCTTTAACCAGGCCGAAATTCTTTGTAAAGGCATGCAGCAGGTAACAGGCCTGCCTATTGCCGATACCATTTCGGTAACCCGTGAAAAATACACAGAAACCCAAACAAAAAAGCACAGGGTAGAAAGGTGGCAAAATGTAGAAGACAGCTTTGCGGTGCACAATCCCGGTTTATTACAAAATAAGCATGTACTTATAGTTGACGATGTAATTACCACCGGTGCCACGCTGGAATCCTGCGCTACGGCAATGCAGCATATTGAAGCCGTTACCATAAGTATTGCCACGCTTGCCATAGCAAGTAAATAACATTAACTATCTTGTGCATTGGCAATCACCTCATTTATGAAATTAGTTACCTCAGGGTTTTTCTTTGTTATTCTTGCAACAATAGTTTTGGGTACTGCAATGCATTCCTGCTCCAAAGATTCTTTGTCTTTTGACAGGGGTCTGTATGTTTCTGCCGATACCTTATTTTACGATACGGTTTTTACAGGCGCCGGCTCTGTTACCCGTTCTTTTAAAATTATTAACGGCAATTCCAACGATGTTATTCTTTCTTCCGTAAAAATAATGGGCGGCAATACCTCCTCTTTTAAAATGAATATTAACGGAACGCCAGGAGCAGAACAAACAGCTATTTCCATACCTGCCAACGACAGTATTTATGTTTTTGTTTCGGCATTTATTAATCCCAATGCCATAAATGCACCTTTTTTAGAAAGAGACAGTATTGCTTATACTTTTAATGGCAATACCCACTTTGTTCAGTTGCAGGCTTATGGCCGCAATGCAAATTTTTTATGGAATGATACCATAAGCAACAATTCATTTTGGAACAGCCCATTGCCTTATGTAATTATTGGCGGGCTTACCATAAGCGAAAACAGCACATTAACTATTCCCGAAGGCACAAGGGTTTATAGCGCCGCCAATGCCGAAATTACCGTAATGGGAACCTTGCAGGTAAACGGTACAAAAGATGCACCCGTAATTTTTGCCGGCGACAGGCTCGATGAACCCTATAGCCATTACCCGGCAGGCTGGAAAGGCATTCGCTTTATGGAAAACAGTAAAGACAATACTCTTGTTTTTGCCCAAATAAAAAATGCTGTTAATGGTATTTCGGTATTTGCACCTTCGGTAAATACAATCCCAAAACTTACCCTTCAGCAATGCATTATTGATAATGCTTACGAAGCCGGACTGTATGCAGTAAATTGTTTTGTAAACGCCAATAATTGTTTAATCAGCAATTGCAATATAAACCTGCAAATTGAAAAAGGGGGAACCTATAATTTTACAAACTGTACCATTGCTGCTTATCCCACAATATTTATTGCTCATACCGGGCCCGGCACTTTTTTGCAGGACTTTACTGTAGAAAACAGCAGTACAGTTTATGGCGCAATGGATGCTGTATTTACCAATTGTATTTTTTGGGGAAGCGAAACTAATGTTATTAACGAATTTGAAGTAGCCAAAGAAGGAAGTTTATCGTTTTCTATAATACTGGAAAATTGTATTTATAAAGGCAGCGACCCTCAAAATTGTACGCTTACGGGTTGCCTGCCCAATGCCGACCCGGTTTTTACCGCCACCGAAATTGCCGATAATATTTTTGACTTTCATTTATCCGATGGCTCTCCGGCAATTGATGCAGGAATTAGTACTTTGTTTTCTTCAGATTTAGATAATAATAACCGAAGTATTGGAAATACCGATATCGGATGTTATGAAAAACAATAGGTAAAGGTTACAGATTTTTATTGTATAATAATTTTTTATGAAAAATATTTTTCTTGTAGTGATATCTTTATTGATGCTGGCCTGTAACCAGCAGGCAGGCAATGCAGTTACGGCTATTCACAATACTGCATCTTCAAAAAATACCGCTTCGGTTTACCAGTTTTCGGTAGCAGCTTTAGATGGCGGTGTTATACACTTCTCCGATTTTAAAGGAAAAAAAATACTCATTGTAAATACAGCATCAAAATGTGGTTACACGCCGCAATATAAGGAGTTGGAAGCGCTTTACGAAAAGTATAAAAATAAATTAGTGGTAGTAGGTTTCCCGGCCAACAATTTTATGAACCAGGAGCCTGGCTCCAATGCCGAAATTAAAGAATTTTGTACCCAAAATTATGGCGTTACATTTCCCATGGCCCAAAAAATTTCGGTAAAAGGAGATGATATTGCCCCCATTTATATCTGGCTTACGCATAAAGAAAAAAATAACGTGTTGGATGCCGAAGTGGGCTGGAATTTCAATAAATTTTTACTCGATGAAGAAGGGAAATTGATAGCGCATTTTGGGAGCAAGGTAAAACCTTTGGATGATGAAATTGTTTCCCGGCTGTAATTCGTCTGCCTTTTTTTCAACATATTATGAAACTCAATTTTTTTATTTGCCGTACTGGCAAAAAAAGCCAAATTTGCAGCTATGCAATTTTCCGAAATTATTGGCCAAAAACCTCTTACCGAACATTTAGTGCAAATGGTAAAGCAAAATCGGTTGAGCCATGCTTTATTGTTTTTGGGGAGAGAAGGCAGCAGTGCATTAAATATAGCTCTAGCCTTTACACAATATATTGTATGCGAAAGGCAAAACGGTAAAACCACAGTTGCACCTGCTCCATCGCTTTTTGCCGAAGAAAGTACAACCGCTGCATCCGAAAAAAAAAATGAATACCTGCATGATTCATGTGGCGTTTGCCCGGCGTGCATTAAAGCTTCAAAATTTATTCACCCCGATATACATTTTTGTTATCCTGTAGTAACCAGAAAGTCGGGTGAACAACCGGTAAGTACCGACTATATTGTTGAATGGAGAAAATTTATTACCGATAAACCTTATGGCAATGCTTATGACTGGCTGCAGTTTATAGGCGCAGAAAATAAGCAAGGCAATATTACCGCAAAAGAGTGCAACGAAATTATCCATAAAATGAGCCTCAAAAGCTTTGAGGCAGAATATAAAATCCTCATCCTTTGGATGCCCGAATACCTGGGTTCAGAAGGAAACAAGCTTCTCAAGCTTATTGAGGAACCGCCACCTAATACCCTTTTTATTTTTGTGGCCGAAAACGAATCTTTAATACTGTCCACCTTGCTCAGTCGGTTACAATTGGTAAAATTTCCGCCGCTAAACGATGCCGATATAGCTCAGGCACTCGAAAAGCAATATGAAGATTTAGCTACTGTCAGGGCATTGCAAATTGCCTCTATTAGTGAGGGTAACTATAGGGAGGCGTTGCTTCATTTACAAAATTCGGGTGAAGACGACTGGGAAATTATGCTTAGGAATTGGCTAAATACTATTATTAAAACCGGTACGGCAGCGCAGGTAAAATGGATTGAAGAAGCAGCAAAGCTGGGAAGGGAAAAACAAAAGCAATTTCTCAAATACTTCCTTAGGTTATTGCAGGAAGCCATAAGGCTGGAAATAATGGGAACCAACCAGCCGGGTACCTCAGAAGCTATGTCTTCAACTATTGAATTAGCCTTAAAATTCAATAATATTTGTGCAATGGAACAAAAAGAAGCTATAATGAAAGAACTGGATTATGCCAGTTATTATATTGAACGTAATGCCAATGCAAAAATCCTCTTTCATGCACTTACCATTAAGTTATTACATATCATTCATAATAAATCAGTAATTTTGGTAAACTGAGGATGTGAACTGGATTTGTGTGAGGGTTGTTTTTAGTAAGTTAACAAGCTTTCAACTCTATATTTAGCATAGTAAGGCCTTGCAGTTTTTTATTGGAAACTGAGGCCTGGTAAATACTTTTTACCATTAAAAGTTAGTGCTTGCTGCATTCTTAAGAAAATAACAAACATTTCCCCAGTTAAATTTTTTTGAAAAGTACAAATGGTTTGTACAAATAATTTTAATGTTAATTATTATTTAATATGTCTTGTGGTTCCTGTGGTACTGGTAAAGTTGGCGGCTGCAACAGCAATGGCGGTTGCTCCAGCGGTGGCTGTAATAGGCTAAATGCTTTCGATTGGCTGGCCAACCTGCCTTTTAGCGATCCGGAGAGCAATTGCAAGGTTCTTGAACTTAGTTTTAACAATGGCAGCCGAAAAGATTTTTTTAGAAATACTACATTGCATTTTTATGAAAAAGGCGATTTACTGGCTGTAGAAGGGGTTAATGGTTTTGATGTAGGCACAGTAAACCTTACCGGAGAACTGGTTCGCCTGCAACTCAAAAAAAACAATGTAGATGAAAAAAGCCCGGAAATAAAAAAGATTTTACGAATTGCCAATGATACCGATTTATCAAAACTAAAAGAAAATAAAGCAAGAGAGAAAGAAGTACTCATACGTAGCCGTGCCATTGCCCGGCAATTAAAGCTGGATATGAAAATGGCCGAAGTGGAAATACAGGCAGACGGAAAAAAGGCAACATTTTTTTACATAGCCGATGACAGGGTTGATTTTAGAGAACTGATAAAATTATTTGCCGGGGAATTTAAAGTAAAAGTTGAAATGCGCCAGATAGGTGCAAGGCAGGAAGCCGGCAAAGTAGGCGGTATTGGCAGTTGCGGAAGAGAACTTTGCTGCAGCACATGGCTTACCGATTTTAAAAGTGTAAATACCAATGCCGCCCGATACCAAAATTTGAGCATCAACCAGGCCAAGCTAAGTGGCCAGTGCGGCAGGTTAAAATGTTGCCTTAATTATGAATTAGACACCTATTTGGATGCACTCCAATTTTTTCCTAACGATGCCGATATGCTTGAAGTGGCAAAAGGAAGAGCTTTTTTAGTGAAAAAAGATATTTTTAAAAATCTGATGTGGTACACAATGGCAGACAGCAATGCACAATACCCATTGGCTATTGAAACCGTAAAACGCATTAAGCAACAAAACAGGGAAGGCATAAGGCCCGAAGAATTAGAAACGGTAGAGGTAGTTTCTAATAAACCAAAAGAAGTAGAACCGGAGTATGCCGACCTGGTAGGCCAAATAAGCCTGCGTAGCCTGGAAAAAAACAGCCGCAAACGCAAGGATAAAGAACGCAGCAGGCAACAGCCGCAAAATTTAAACCGCAGGCCCGATCAAAAAACTTCGCAACAACCAGGCCAGCAAAAAGGGCCACAAAGGCCACCGCAGCATGGCGGCAGGCCAAACCGTGGCCAGCAAGGCCCGCAAAACAGAAACAACCCCAACTTCAACCAACGGAGAAACAAGCCGGGAGATAACCAATAAATAGAGCAACTGTTCTCAATAACCAGTTTTATAAAAGTAAGCAATAATAATTGCCGTATTTTTAAGCATAATTTGTAAATGCATTATGACTATTACTATTAAACACCTTTCTAAACATTACGGAACCCAAAAAGCTGTAGATGATATTTCTTTCCAGGTAAATAAAGGGGAAATTGTAGGCTTTTTGGGCCCAAATGGCGCAGGAAAATCCACTACAATGAAAATGATAACAGGCTACCTTGCGGCAGATGAAGGCGAAATAAAAGTTTGTGATTTACCGGTTACGGAAACCAGTACGGCAACCAGAAAAAAAATAGGCTACCTGCCCGAAGCCAACCCGCTTTACTTTGAAATGTATGTAAAAGAATACCTCTATTTTATTGCCGGCATTCATCAAATTGCACAACCCAAAAAAAGAATTGATGAAGTAACGGCAACCGTAGGTTTATTGCCCGAAGTACATAAAAAAATTGGTCAGCTTAGCAAAGGATACAAGCAGCGGGTAGGCCTTGCCGCTGCATTACTGCATAATCCCGATGTATTGATTTTAGATGAGCCTACCAGCGGGCTCGACCCCAATCAAATTTTGGAAATAAGAAATGTTATTAAGCAACTGGCAATAGATAAAACTATTTTATTTTCAACCCATATTATGCAGGAGGTGGAAGCTATGTGCAGCAGGGTTATCATCATCAACAAAGGGAAAATTGTAGCCGACGGTTCCATTGCCAATTTGCAAAGCAAAAACAACAGCAGGCAAATGGTATTGGTAGAATTTTCGGCAAAAGCAAATGAAAACAGTTTGAAAAATATTCCCGGCGTAACGGATGTTTTTGCAGAAACTAATAACCGTTACAGGCTTGCCTGCGAAAATACCGAGCAGGTAAAAAAGCAATTGCTGCAATGGAGCATAGAAAATAAATTAGATGTGTTGTCTCTGCAAACAATAGAACAAAGCCTCGAAAATATTTTCCGCAGTTTTACCCAAAATTAACTCCTGTTTTTTAACATTATCAAAATACATTTCTTTTTGTTTCGTTCTATCTTCAACACATAATTTATTGGGTATGGAGCAGGCTTATTGCAAAAAGTTGTTTTTAAATGTTTTTTTTATACTGGTTTGTTCCTGCAGCTTTGCCCAATGGTATAACCCCGATAAAGTAAATAAAAAAGCCCTGCAGATAAATGAAAGCGCTTACGAAGCAGCACAGAACGGAAATTATGCCGGGGCCATTACCTTATTAAATAAAGCGCTTGAGGCCGATCCAAAATTTTTGGACGCCATTCTCTCCAAAGCAGGCATATATGGTAATTTGAAAAACTACCAGGCTTCCGTAACAGAATATGAAAATGCATTTGCCCTTGATGCACAATATTCGGGGGTTTATTTATTGCCTTATTCCATATCCCTGGCTGGTACCGCCAATTTTGCAAAAGCGCTGGAAGCAGTAAATAAATTTTTGCAAAATCCCACGCTTAATGCACAAAGTAAAAAAGCCGCAAATTTTCGTAAAAGCACTTATGCCTTTGCTATTGATTATGCATTAAAGCACCCGATAAGCAACCTTGTTTCTGCACCACAAAATTTAGGAGATAGCATCAACTCAGCCGATCTTGAATATTATCCTTCTTTAACCATTGATGGCAAAAGCATGATTATTACCCGGCGCATAAATAGCGACGAAGATTTTTATGTAAGCAATTTAGTGAATGGCGTATGGAGCAAAGCAAATCCTATAGAAGGAAAAGTAAATACCAACCTTAATGAAGGTGCACAAAATATTTCTCAGGATGGGGAATTGCTGGTTTTTACCGGTTGTAATTATCCCGAAGGAAGAGGAAGCTGCGACCTTTATATTTCTTATAAAACAAAAAGCGGCAAATGGACCGAACCGCAAAACCTTCCCGGAATGATCAATACAGAATTTTGGGAATCTTCTCCCTGCTTGTCACCGGATAAAAGGGATTTATATTTTTCCAGTAACCGCCTGGGCGGATTTGGCGGCAAAGATATTTGGGTAAGCCATAATGGCAACAATGGGCGCTGGAACGAGCCCGTTAACCTTGGCCCCGAAGTTAATACCATGGCCGATGAAGGTTGCGCTTTTATACATGCCGATAACCAAACATTATATTTTAACAGTAATGGACACCCGGGATATGGTGCAACCGATTTGTTTTTGAGCAGAAAAACTATGGATGGAAAATGGTCAATACCGGAAAATCTTGGGTACCCTATTAACACAATAGATGATGAAGGCTCGCTTATAGTGGCAAGTGATGGAAAAACCGCTTATTATGCCAGCGATGGCGCAGATACCAAAGGCGGATTGGATATTTATCGTTATCAATTAAGGGAAGATATAAGCGCAGCAAAAACACTTTGGGTAAGCGGAAAAGTTTTTGATAAAAAAACCGGCGTAGGCCTTCCGTCACTGGTGGAATTATTTGAATTAAATTCAAGCCGTATGGTTTCACAATTGCAAACAGATGAGCATGGGAACTATCTTATTACCTTGCCAATTGGTAAAGACTATGTATTTAATGTGAACCGGAAAAATTATTTATTTTATTCCGATAATTTTTCTTTGATGAATAATTCCGCAGATACTGCCTTTCATTTAGACATACCATTGCAACCCATTGAAGCCGGGGCAAGTATTGTGCTCAAAAATATTTTCTTCGACAGCAAAAAATGGGAGCTCAAACCCGAATCGCAAACCGAGTTGAATAAAGTGGTGCAACTGTTGAATGATAACCCTTTGCTTAAAATTGAAATTACCGGCCATACCGATAATGTGGGCAACCCGGCAGATAACCTTAGGCTTTCTGTGGACAGGGCAAAATCTGTAGTGAAATACCTTATTACCAATGGTATTGCAGCAAACAGGCTTATGTCCAAAGGTTTTGGAGAAGCAAAACCAATAGCTCCTAACAGCAGCGAAGAAACCCGTGCCCAAAACAGGAGAACGGAGTTGAAGGTGGTTTCCAGGTAGTAACTATATTTAAAAACTAAACCCTGCAGAAACACCTGCCACCGGCACAAAATACAATACCCATGATTTTGGTGTATTGGGCAGATATTCGTAGCCCTCTTTATCCCGGAATGTAGAAAATAATTTTTGTGCACCACAAAATACATCCAGCATAATACCATTACTAAACCGGTGTTGGTAGCCATAATAATTGGCCATGGCAAACCCGCTGGCTTCATAATCTCTGCGGTAAGTTGCTGTAGGTGTTGTATAAGATGTATAAAAAGAAAATTTTTCAAAACCCATACCCAATGCGCCATAAAACCCCAAAGGCGCTTTTTTCTTTTTAGAAAAAAAGAAGCGGTAATCTGCCCTTGCAGCAAGGGTTTTAAACTCGTTTCCATAAGCTTTGCCAGCAATAAAATTAAGCTGGGCAGTAGATTTTGCCGTAAGTTTTTTTTCGTAAGAAAGCTTTCCCGATAGCAGGAAATAACCCGGTATGTTCAGCTTTACAATATTATTTATGGGTTGCTGACTTTTTGCAGGTAACCGCAAAAAAATAATACAAAGTATAAGGGTAATTTTTATTAAACAGTTTTGCATAAAGTTAATTAAGATCCATCCATAAGATTACCCAGCCCACCCAAAATACTTCCTTCTTCTTTTCTTTTTCCCATTGAGTATTGCAACATTTTTCCTGCAAGCCTGCTAATGGGCAAAGATTGTATCCATACCTTTCCCGGACCTGTTAATAAAGCAAAAAATAATCCTTCGCCGCCAAAAACCCAGTTTTTAATACCTCTTACCATTTCAATATCAAAATCTACAGTTGCGGTATAGGCAACTATACAGCCTGTATCCACTTTTAAAATTTCACCAGGTTGCAATTCTCTTTCGGTAATATATCCGCCGGCATGGGCAAATGCCATTCCGGTACCTTCAAGCTTTTCCATTATAAAACCTTCACCGCCAAAAATTCCCGTACCTAATTTTCGCTGAAACTCAATTCCAATACTTACGCCTTTTGCAGCACAAAGAAAAGCATCTTTTTGGGCAATTATTTTTCCGCCGAGTTGCGACAAATCAAATGCAATAATTTTCCCCGTATAGGGCGCTGCAAAACTTACTCTTTTTTTACTTTGTCCTGTATTGGTAAATGCCGTCATAAATAAACTTTCACCTACCAGCAAACGCTTGCCAGCACTCATTAATTTTCCCAATAAACCACTGTTAGTCTGTTGCTGGCTGCCATCGCCAAAAATGGTTTGCATTTCTATGCCATTATCCATCATCATAAACCCGCCGCTTTCTGCTATGGCCGTTTCCCCGGGGTCGAGTTCTATTTCTACATATTGCAGTTCTTCACCATAAATTTTATAGTCAATATCATGTGTGGCCATAAAGTGATTTTTGCTAAAATTACAATTTTTTTAAAGTACCGATTCGGTATTTTTGCACAATACCAATTATGGAAATTTTATTTTATTAAACTTGCATCTCCATGAAAAAAATCCTTTTATCTATTTCTTGTTTCATTGTTACTTTGCTTTCTTTTGGCCAGGCTGCTTTAGTAGAAAAAATTACCCGTAAAGGCAATGAACTGGTAATACCTTACGAAAAATATACCTTGCCCAATGGCCTCACTATTTTGTTGCATGAAGATCATAGCGATCCAGTAGTGCATGTAGATATTACCTATCATGTAGGCAGTGCAAGAGAAGAAATTGGCAAAAGCGGCTTTGCACACTTTTTTGAACACATGATGTTCCAGGGCAGCGACCATGTAGGTGATGAGCAGCATTTATGAGATTATAGAACTGGATGCCAATGGAAATTTGAAATAAATGTTTATTAATTAATACTTAAAAGCAGCTTACCGGGCTGCTTTTTTATTTTATATATTGGATAGGGAAAGCAATGGGCTTAAATTGCAACAGAAATAAAATTTTTTGTAATTTTTACCGGCTATAAAAAAAGCATATGGAAAGTAAAATAACCGATGCAAGGATAAGGGTGATATTTATCATCGCTTTTGTAGTTATTAGTGCATTTCTGGTATTTACATTTTCTAATATGTATAAAGCAGAAACTTCCAGCAGCAGCGTTAAAAGTTCGCTGGATTTTTTATTGCAGTTAGAGCGCACCAGTATTGACCTAAATGCCATGGAGGCCAGCCAAAATGCATTTGCAGCATCCGATGATAAATTGCTGCCTCCTTATTATGATAATTTTAACAAACTCCGCAGGGATACAACCCTTTTGGCAGCATTGAAATTTAACGATGCTGTTTCCAATAATTACCAGACCGAACTGTTATCGCTTCTCAATAGAAAAATGCTCCACTCCAAGGAGTATGTAGAAATTTTAAAACTTTACGGAGCCGATTCGGCCAGAAGCTATATGGATTTGGGGAGGGGAAAAATGCAATTCGACAATGTTATTTCATTTATCAGCCAAATTGAAAATAACAGGAGATTTGAAATGGAACAGTCCAACATGAACTTAAAAAAATATGCTAGCCGTATCAGTTGGGAATTTTTTGCATTGGTGCTGCTTTTTCTTGGAATTCTATTTTATAGTTTCAAAACCATCAACAGGGAGTTTAGAAAATGGGAGGAAAACGACCATGCCCTTAGGTTTAATGCCTCCGTAGTTCAAAACATGTCCGACCCGGTAATTACCATTGACAGAAATTACAAAATTACCAACTGGAATAAACATGCAAATGAATTATATGGGTATACCGAAGATGAAGTAATTGGCAGGCATGTAGGGGAGTTGTTACAATCAAAGTACACATTTCCAACTGATGAAATAGAGAAAACATTACAAACAAATGGTAATTGGAAAGGTGAAGTGGAGCACCAGCATAAAAATGGAACTACGATTTATGCCGAAATGTCTATTTCTGAAATTAAAAGCGAAACCGGTGAAATACTGGGTATTGTAGAAGTATTGAGGGATATTACCGAACGTAAAAAACTCCAGCAGGAATTGCTCATGTTAAATGAAAACCTCGGGCAGCAGGTAAAAGTAAAAGCTGCGGAACTTACCGCAGTGTTTGAAAGGATAACCGATGCATTTATAGCTCTGGATAACAACTGGAATTATACTTACCTGAATAAAATGGCCGCCATAATGCACAATAGGTCAGAAGGCGAGCTTGAGGGCAAAAATATTTGGACCGAATACCCAGAGCTGGTGGGCGGGGAATTTCACCATTACCTCTACCTCGCAAAAGAAACACAGCAACCCCAGCGTGTGCAGTTGTATTATGATAAAGATGGCAAATGGTACGAAGATTTAATTTACCCCACCCGGGATGGTATATCTGTTTATTACCACGATATTACCGAAAGGAGGGAAGCAGAAATTGCCCTGGAAAAAATGCATGAACGCCTGCAATACCATATCAATAATACGCCTATGGCTTTTATTGAAATGGATAGCAACCCCAGGGTAATACAAGGCAACGAAAACGTAGAAAAAATATTTGGGTGGACAGAGGATGAGTTGCTGAACAACCCTCAAAGTTTTTGGGAGCTCATTTACAAAGATGATATATCCATTGTGCAAGATTCTATTACACAATTGGTATCTAACAGCAGCAGTAAAAATATTTTTACTGCCAGGAGCATCACCAGGCAGGGTAAAATTATTTATTGTGAATGGTATAATTCAGTGTTAAAAGATAAGGCAGGCAAGCTCATAGGCATTATGAGCCTTGTGCTGGACATTACAGAACGCAAGAAATCTCTGGAGCAACTGGAGCTTTCCGAAAAAGCGTTACAAATATCCAATGAAAGGTTTATGCTTGTGGCAAGGGCAACAAACGATGCCGTATGGGATTGGGATTTTTCCACCGGTACAATTTGGGGCAACGACAGCTATTGCGAAATTTTTGACTTAAAAGATACCAATGAATACAGTTTCGAAAAATTTATGGAACACTTGCATCCTTTGGACAGGGAACCCATGATCAACAATTTTAGGAATACTTTAAAAAAACGAAACAGCTTAATTACCGAGGAGTATCGGCTACAAACCGCAAAGGGAAACTGGCTTACTTTCTATAACCGGGCCTATATTTTGTATAATAGCGAGGGCAAAGGCTACCGTATGCTCGGTGCTATGCAGGATATTACCGAGTTACGAAAATCGGCAAAACAACTTACGTTCGAAAAAGAACTTTCCGACTCCATCATCAATAGCCTGCCCGGTATTTTTTACCTTATGGATAAAAAAGGTAAAATATTTCGCTGGAACAATAACCTTATAAAAGTAACAGGCTATAGTTACGATGAAATAAAGTCCATGAATGCCGTAGATTTTTTTATAGACAAAGAAATGGCAATAGAGAAAATAAATGCAGTTTTTTTAATAGGCGAAAACAGTCAGGAAGCCCAGCTTGTTTTGAAGAACGGGCAGTGGGTGCCTTATTATTTTACCGGTATAGCTATTATGTACGAAGGCGAAGAGTGCCTTATGGGTGTTGGTATTGATATTTCCGAAAGAGTAAAATCGCAAAAAGAACTCAAGAAAAGTGAAGAAAATTTCAGGATGTTAATTGAACAGGCTTCCGATGGAATTTTTATTTGCGATAGGTACCTGCAATACCTCGATGTAAATACCAGCGCAACAGTACTCACCGGTTACTCCAAAGAAGAATTACTGCAAATGAATATGTTTGACCAGGTTATTACTGTAGATCCGGAAAGTAGCGACGCTTTGCTTATGGACGATTTGTTTAATGGCAGTGTAGTAATTAGGGAAAGGCAAATGCGTTGTAAAGATGGAAAAATAATTGATGTGGAAATAAGCGCCAAACTTTTGCCCGATGGCAGGTTCCAGGGAATTGTGAGAGATATAACTGCCAGGAAGGCTGCTGCAGAAGCCCTGCGGCTTTCGGAAAATAAATATCGCTTATTATTTACACAAAATCCTATGCCTATGTGGATGCTCTCTTTGACCGATAACAGCCTTGCCGATGTAAACCCTGCTGCGCTTACATTTTATGGCTATAGTAAAGATGAATTTTTGCAAATGAAAGAAAACGATTTGGTAAAAAGCAGCATTAATTTATTGCAGGTTAAACAACCGGGTAAAGATGAAGCCGGCATTTGGGAGCACAGTAAAAAAGACGGCACTAATGTTAAAGTAAATATCATTGCACACGATATAATTTATGAAGATAAACCTTGTAAGCTGGTTTTGGCAAATGATGTAACCGATAAAATAGAAGCCGAAAAAAACCTGCTTAAGTCGCATGAAGAGTTGCGGCAACTGGCTATCCACCTGGAAAACATAAGAGAATCAGAGCGTACCCATATGGCAAGGGAAATTCATGACGAACTGGGCCAGCAACTTACCGGGTTAAAGATGGATATATCCTGGCTTAATAAAAAAATAAAATCAGAGGATGAAGAAATTAATCAAAAAATTAAAGATACCATTTCTTTGATAGACAGAACCGTAGTAACGGTAAGAAGGATTGCCACACAATTGCGCCCCAGTATTTTAGATGACCTTGGCCTTATTGCCGCAATGGAATGGCAAAGTGAAGATTTTGAAAAAAGGTCGGAAATACCTACTTATTTTTCAGCCAATGTATTAACCTTATTGGTAAAGCCTGAGATTGCCACCGTGGTTTTTCGTGTTTTTCAGGAATGCCTAACCAATGTACTTAGGCATGCGGCTGCCAACCTGGTAGAAGCAAACTTAATGGTTGACGAAAACAGGCTTGAACTTACCATAAAAGACAATGGAAAAGGGTTTAACCCATCTGAAATAGAAAGCAAGAAAACGCTTGGGTTACTGGGTATGAAAGAAAGGGTTTTGCTCATAGGTGGAACTTATCAAATTACCAGCGAGCCCGGAAAGGGAACCTTAGTAAGAATAATTGTACCTTTAGGCGTTCAGCAACAGGTTATCGCATCTTAAACATTGGATACATGAGGTTTTTAATAGCAGACGATCATACTATAGTTCGTAGAGGGCTTCGGCAAATATTGCTTGAGGGTTTCCCCGATGCAGAAATTGAGGAAGTACCCGATGCCGAAGAGCTCATAAAAAATACCATACAATCCGACTGGGATATTATTATTAGCGATTTAAGCATGCCCGGAAGAAGTGGCCTTGAAGCACTGCAACAAATAAAACAAATTAAACCAAAGATCCCTGTGCTTATTTTAAGCATTCACCCTGAAGAGCAATATGCATTGCGTGTGCTGAAAGCAGGTGCAGCTGGTTATCTAAGTAAAGATTTAGCTCCGGATGAATTGGTAAATGCCGTTAACAGGGTTTTACTGGGCAAAAAATATATTACCGTAAGCATTGCTGAAAAACTGGCTTCGGTATTGGACCAGGATTCCGACAAACAGCCACATGAATTATTATCCGACAGGGAATTTAGTGTGCTGAAATTGCTGGCTACTGGTAAATCGGTATCGGAAATTGCCGAATCAATGTTTTTGAGCGTTACAACTGTAAGCACTTACAGGGCAAGAATAATGGCGAAGATGAACCTAAAAACCAATGCCGACCTTATTTTATACTCTATTGAACATAAGTTGCTGTAAATAAGCATATTGTTTGTAGTATTTGTTCTACTCTTAAATCTCAATTTCCACTTTAACTTATTGGCTTTCTCTCTACAACTCGTTAAAAATGTTGCAGTTACTTTTGTGGCTGAAAACATTTACCGAGTTAATGAATAATACCATGAGCAGTACGAGGCAGGCTTTAATAGTTGACAGCGCCGAAGTTGTTGCCAGCCGCCTGCATGATATGTTAGATGAATTAAATTGTTTTGAATCTATTGCCATTGCCGACAATTATTCAGAAGCAATGCATGAAATAGATACCAATTTACCCGATGTTATTTTACTCGATATTAATTTACCCGATAATAATGGGATTGCTTTATTAAAAAGGATCAAGGAGTATCACCCTGCTCTTAAAGTAATTGTTCTTACGAATAAAAGCGGGGATAATTACCGCACGCTTTGTGAGCAAATAGGTTCCGATCACTTTATTGATAAATCCAGGGATTTTGAACATATAACATCCATTATCAAGTCTTATGTAGCCTGATTTTATTGGCTCCGTTTTAAATCGTTCTAAGAAAAACAAACCATTGTAAGCCTGCATGAAGCAGGCTTCTTTTTTTTGCGAAAGTATTTTTTACAAAAAAATTATTAATCTTAATTATTAATTAAAAAGTTAAACATATATTCTGTCCACTGCAGATTTAAATTTTTCCATAATTACTCTTCGCTTAAGTTTTAACGTTGGGGTAAGTTCGCCGGTATCAATCGTCCACTCTTCGGGCAGCAATTCAAATTTTTTCACCTGTTCCACATTATTAAAATATTGGTTAAAGCTTTCTACAATTTCTTTATATAGCTCTAATACCTTTGGGTGGTTTACTGCATCTGTAACTGTGGTAAACGATATACCCTTAAGCTGCATCCATTCTTTTAAATTAGGTAATGATGGAACAATTAGTGCACCCACAAACTTCCTATCGGCGCCCACAACCATCATTTGTTCAATAAATGCCGACTCCTTCATTTTATTTTCAATGGGTTGCGGCGCTACGTATTTGCCGCCACTGGTTTTAAAGAGTTCTTTTTTACGATCGGTAATTTTCAAAAATATACCGTCTTCCATTACCCCAATATCGCCGGTATGTAACCATCCGTTAATAATGGTTTCTGCAGTTAAGTCGGGCCGTTTATAATATCCTTGCATTACACTTGGCCCTTTTACACAAATTTCACCATCGGGTTCTAGCTTCACTTGCTGGCCTTTTAACACCGGGCCAACGGTACCAAATTTTACCTGCTTACGGGTGTTTACACTTATGACCGGGCTGTTTTCCGTGGGTCCATATCCTTCATAAATAGGAATTTTTGCAGCAGTAAAAACCCTTAAAAGCCTTACCTGGCATGCAGCGCCGCCGGTGATAATAAATTCAATATTATTGCCTAATGCTTCACGCCATTTACTAAATATCAGTTTATTGGCAATGGCAAGTTGTAATCGGTAACTCATGTTGCCTTTATTGATACTGTCATATTTATTGCCCAATTCAATGGCCCAGTAAAATAATTTCTTTTTTATGCCGGTTAGTTCAGCGCCTTTTAGCATAATTTTTTCATACACTTTTTCTAAAAGCCTGGGCACTGTACAAAATAATTGCGGTTTTATATCTTTTAAATCTTCACCTATGGTTTCCAGGCTGTCTGCATAATAAATAGAAATGCCGCTATTAAAATAAATATAAGAAACCATTCTTTCAAAAATATGGTTAAGCGGTAAAAAACTCAGCGCCTTTGCATGGGTGTGCAAAGGGAAAGGAAAACTTTCAACTGAGTTCATAACATTAGAAACTATATTGTTGTGGCTCAGCATTACACCTTTGGGTTTTCCTGTAGTGCCCGATGTATAAATAATTGTGGCGCAATGCGAGGGCAAAATTTCCTGCTTGAGTTTTTCTACTTTTTCTAAATCTTCCTGTGAAATATTTTCGAGCAATGATTTCCAGGATGTAGCAATACCATCATCATCAAAACTATAAACTTCTTTTAAAGAAGGGGTCTGATGTTGTACGTTATTTACTTTTTCTAAAATATCTTCTCCGCTTAAAAACACATATTTTACTGCGGCGTCATTAAAAATAAACTCAAGCTCCAATGGGTTTGTGGTAGGATAAATTGGGCATAGCGCAATGCCAATTTGCTGGCAGGCAAGGTCAAGAATCAACCACTCTGGCCTGTTGCGGGAAATTAGTGCTACTTTATCCTGGTTTTCCACCGTCATATCATTGCCACTTAACCCCAGTTTCATTAGCCCTGCGCTTAGCCTGTTTACAAGTCCGGAAACGTCTTGTGTGCTTAATGGCGCCCATTTCCCATTCACTTTACTGGTGAGCATATCTGCTTTGGGAAAGTTTTTTAACTGAAAATAAAAAAAATCAAAAAGCCTGGTTACTTCATTCATAAGAAATTATATAGCAACTAAGATAATAAAAAAAAAGCCACCCTTTTCAGGATGGACTTTTTTATTTAACCCTTAAAACTAAAAACTAATTTTTACTTGCACTTAGGGTAAGTTGTATGTTTACTTCCTTGTTTATGATCCAGTCTTTGGGGTTTCCCGGGCCTTTATAATTTATTCCCCAGCGGGTACGGTCTATATTAAAATTGGCAAAAGCGCTTGCGGAATTTGCATCAATGGTAACTTTTGCCGGGAAGCTTATGTTTACGGTACTGTCTTTTATAGTTAGGTTACCTTTAATAATATTTGTAGCATTTTCCAGCACCGAGGTTTTGCCAGCAGAACTATCAACTACAAAAGGCGCTACAGAAGTAATTTCAAATTTTGCAGTAGGGTATTTTGCAGCATCAAAAAAGTCGGGACTTTTTAAATGACCTTCAAGTTTGGCCTTATCGGCGCCGTCTTTAATATCGGTATCGGTTAAAGAAGTTATGTCTATTACAAAAGAACCGCCGGTTAATACATTGTTTGCGGCATACAATTTTCCATCTTTTAATTTAAAAGTACCGGTATGGTGCTGCGTGGGTTTGCTGCCCGTCCAGGTAATGATACTAGCCGAGTCCAGAGAATAGTTTTCACCAGAAACCTGAACAGATTCCTGCTTTTCTGCAGTTTCCACTGTATCTGCTTTTTGGCTGTTTTTGCAAGTGGTAAAAAGAGTAATGGCAGTAATTAAGAGAAAGGAATTTTTCATAATAAGTGTTAGCTGTACAAAAGTAAAGATAAACTTTGAGCTGAAAAATTATTAATGGTAATATTGCCCGTTGGGGATTTTAAATACCCTGGACTTTTGAAAGTTATAAAAGGTTTTACTTTCATCGGCATGGGTATTGGTCCAGTTTTGGTAAGCAGGCAGGCTTTGAACGGTGCCAAATAGCCATTGGTTGTAAGCATCAAATAAACCTTCTCTCAAAAGCTGTTGCTGGTATTCAAATAAACGGTAAGGAAAATTTTTGCTGTTGGCAAACCAGTCTAATACAAACCTTGCCCTTATCATTGCAAGTGAAGAGGTATTAATACCCGTTGATGCCAATGCAGATTGCTTGTTCATGCATTGCAGGTATTGTATTACAAAAGGATTTTTATTGGTATTGCCCAGTTCAATATTGGCCTGCTTGAATAATTGCTTGTAGCCGTCTAATAAAAGCTGTTTAATTTCGGGTGCATTTGGCCCAAATGGATCCATATTGATAAAAATTTCGGCATATAATAATCCCCACACGGTATTACCGGTATAGTAATAGTAACGTGATGCATTAAAATAATTACGGCTGTAAGAAGGCTCTGCTTCTATGCCTTTTTCCCAATTTTTAATAGCCTCTTTACTTTGCAGCCTCCATTGTACTTCTCCCAGGTCGTTAAACAATATCCCGCTTTGCGGAAATTTTTTTAATCCTTTCCGGTACATTTTTTCGGCATCTTCCGGCCGGCCAGATTGCCGGTATATACTTCCGGCTATTTGAAAAGACTGGTCATCGGCCTGCGGCATTTCCAAAACGGGCTTTAAAGTTTCTAAAGCTTTATCATAGTCGCCCTTGTAATATAAATTTAAGGAGAGGTCTTTTAATACGGCAATATTTTGCGGTTCCATTTGCACCGCCCGGTTTAATACCAAAATAGCATTGGCATAATCGCCCTGGCGCATAAAATTTTTTGCGGTTTCCTGCAGTTCAGTTACGGGTTGGCTATAAACTAAGGAAAAACCCAGTTGTAATACTATTACGAGTAACAGTTTTTTCATTACGAGTAAAGATAAAAACTATTCTTTTAAAAAACCGTTAATCTAATAAGGCTAATTATTAAGTAATTTTTTTGAATAAATAATTTTTAATCAGCATTAATAATATGGGTGAGCAGGCCATCTCTTAATTTGGGTTCAAACCAGGTGCTTTTTGGGGGCATTACGTCCCCGCTGTCGGCTACAGCAAAAAGCTGTTGCATACTTACCGGGTATAAACTTATGGCCAGTTTCATTTCTCCGCTATCTACTCTTTTTTCTAATTCTTTTAAACCCCTTATACCGCCTACAAAATCTATTCTTACATCGGTGCGCTGGTCTGTGATGCCCAGTAATGGCGTAAGTATATGTTCCTGCATGATGCTTACATCCAAAATGCCTATTGGGTCTTGTTTCCATGTTCCCGGTTTTGCCGTAAGTTTATACCATTGCTTTTCCAGGTATATGCCAAACTGTTGTGGCGCTTCGGGCTTGAAAATTGCCGTTTGGTTTTCTATGGTAAAATTTTGCTCCAGCTTTTGTAAAAAATCCTCAGCGTTTAATCCATTTAAATCTTTTATTACACGGTTATAATCCAATATGGCCAATTGGTTTGCAGGAAATAAAGTAGTTAAAAAATAGCCCGCAGCCAGTGGCGCATTTTTGCCCAATGCTTTACGCACTTTGGCAGCAGATGCTGCCCTGTGGTGGCCATCGGCAATATAACTTACCGGCACCTGGGTTTTAAATAATTGAGTAATGGATGCAATAGTTGCATCATCATTAATTACCCAAATGCTGTGCGTTACATTATCCTCAGAAATAAAATGATACTGGCAGTTTTTTTCATGCATCCATTTATTCAAAAGTTCATCTATTGCCGCTACATTTTTGTATGCTAAAAATACATTTCCTGTTTGTGCGCCAATGGCCATCATGTGGTCAATACGGTCTTTTTCTTTATCGGGCCGGGTAAACTCATGTTTTTTAATAAGGCCATTTTCATAATCATTTACACTGCTTACACATACCAGGCCTGCTTGGCTGTGGTTGTTCATTTGCAGTTTGTACAAATAATAACATGCTTTGCTTTCCTTAAATAAAATTCCCCTGCTTATAAATGCGCTAAGGTTTTCCTTTGCTTTTTCATATACCTGAGCACTGTGGGTGTCAATATCTGCAGCAAGGTCAATTTCGCTTTTGGTAATATGCAAAAATGAATTGGGGTTACCCTGTGCTTCAACTTTTGCTTCTTTGCTGTTCAGTACATCATAAGGCCTGGAGGCTACCGATTTGGCAACCTGTACTTCGGGCCTTAATCCTTTAAACGGGGCGATAGTAATCATTATAATGCAAATATATTATTGGGCTGTACAGCCCGGTGAAAGAAATCTAATATTTATGTTCAAAATTGTTCATGGCTTTAACCAATACTTCAACGCTCCTGCTTTCAAGTGCATTATACAGCGAAGCCCGGAAACCACCAACACTCCTGTGGCCTTTTATACCCACAATACCCAGGGGTTGTAAATATTCTAAAAATTGTGCTTCTGCAGCTTTATTATCCATTACAAAACATACGTTCATTTTGCTCCTGTCTTCTTTTGCTGCAGTGCCTTTAAAAATTTTGCTATTGTCTATGGCATTATAAAGCATTTCAGATTTTATATTGTTGCGTTTTTCCATTTCTGCTATGCCGCCTTCTGCTTTTAACCAGCGAAGCGTAAGCAGGCAAACAAATACGGCAAAAACAGGAGGTGTATTGAGTATACTTTCTTCCGCAATATGGTTGCGGTAGTCCATCATTGTGGGGATGCGGCGTTTTACTTTTCCTAAAATATTTTTGTTTACAATTACAATATTTACCCCAGCAGCGCCCATATTCTTTTGTGCTCCTGCATAAATAAGGTCAAACTGGTTAAAGTTTAATTTACGGCTTAAAATATCGCTGCTCATATCAGCTACCATACTATTGCTGGTAAACGGTATATTTTGCCATTGCGTTCCGTAAATGGTATTATTTGTGGTAATGTGTAAAAATTTTGCATCATTGGGTACGGCAAAATCTTTTGGAATATAGGAATAGTTTTGGTCTTTAGAGGAACATACTACATCCACTTTGCCAAATAGTGCTGCTTCTTTAATGGCTTTGGCTCCCCATACACCTGTATCGGTATAAGCTGCGGTTTCTTTATTATCCAGCAGGTTCATGGGCACCTGCATAAATTGCGTTGAAGCCCCGCCATGTAAAAATAAAACCTCATGGTTATCATCAAGGCTCATTAGTTCTTTTACCAATGCCCTTGCTTCTTCCATTAGATCTATAAAACCAGGTGTACGGTGGCCAATCTCTAAAATAGATAAGCCGGTATTATTAAAGTTAATAACAGCTGATGCCGCCTGTTGAAACACAGATTGCGGTAATACAGATGGCCCGGCATTAAAATTATGTATCAAGGAGTTTATTTTAAGGGCGCAAAGCTACGAAATACCCTGCAAAGCCGGTAGTTCAATTTCCTGCCTGATATAGGCTGGCCTCTAAAGCAGCACAAAATTTTTATTACCCTTTTCGAAAAATTAGATAGTTACGTAGTAGTAAATTTGCCAAAATTTTTTTTTACATGCAAGCAGCAGCACTCAATGAACTTATACGCAACCGCAGATCGGTATTTACAAAGCAATTTGTTGCGGGCAAACCCATAGATGATGAAATAATAAAACAAATACTTTGCAATGCCACCTGGGCGCCCAACCATGGCCATGCAGAACCTTGGCAATTCACCGTTTTTTGTGGCGAAGGATTGAAAAAGCTGGCCACTTTTCAAAGTGAGTTTTACAAAAAAAACAGCGGAGAAAATTTTTTGCAGGGCACCTATGAAAAATTACAGCAAACGCCATTGCTTGCTTCGCATATTATTGCTATTGGCATGAAACGTACCAGCACAGGAAAAATCCCCGAAATTGAAGATGTGGAAGCCGTTGCCTGTGCCGTTCAAAATATTTATTTATCGGTTTCGGCTTATGGGCTGGGTGGTTACTGGACAACCGGTGGTGTTACTTACAAAGAAGAAGCCAAATCATTTTTTAATTTGACGGCAGAAGATAAATTGCTGGGCTTTTTTTATATTGGCCATGTAGCTGTTCCCTCTGCTCCTGCAAAAAGAAAATCTATCGAAGAAAAAGTGAATTGGGTTACATAAAAAATTTAAGCGCCCCAGCCTTCCCTGTCGAGGCTGCGGTAATGAATGGCTTCGGCCAAATGCTCCGGTAATATATCAGGTTTACCGGCAAGGTCAGCTATGGTTCGGCTTACTTTTAAAATGCGGTCGTAAGCCCGGGCGCTAAGGTTCAGGTGTTCCATGGCTTTTTTTAAAAGGGTTTGCCCGGCAGTGGTAATTACACAAACTTCTTTAAGCATTTTACTCGTTATTTGTGCATTGGCGTAAATGCCATCCTGTAGTTGATACCTTTCGGTTTGTATTTCCCTGGCTTGTATCACCCGGTTACGTATGGCTTCGCTTTTTTCAAATTCTTTGGCTGAAGAAATTTCACCAAATGCAACCGGGGTTACTTCTACATGCAGGTCAATTCTGTCTAATAAAGGCCCCGATATTTTGCTTAGGTATTTTTGCACCACACCTGGTCCGCAGGTACATTCTTTTTCCGGATGGTTAAAATAACCGCATGGGCAGGGGTTCATGCTGGCAATTAGCATAAAACTTGCCGGGAAATCAAGCGCTACTTTTGCCCTGCTGATGGTTACTTTTCTTTCTTCCATCGGTTGGCGCATTACTTCTAATACGGCACGTTTAAATTCGGGCAGTTCATCTAAAAATAAAACACCGTTATGCGCTAAAGATATTTCACCGGGTTGTGGATTGCCGCCGCCTCCCACCAGAGCCACATCGGAAATAGTGTGGTGAGGGCTTCGGAAAGGCCGTTTATTGATGAGTGTTGCATTTTCGGGCAACTTACCGGCTACACTATGTATTTTGGTGGTTTCCAAAGCTTCAAATAAACTCAATGGTGGCAATATAGTAGGTAAACGCTTTGCCAGCATGGTTTTTCCGGCTCCCGGCGGGCCAATTAAAATAGCATTGTGACCGCCAGCTGCTGCAATTTCCAATGCACGCTTTATATTTTCCTGGCCTTTAACATCGCAAAAATCAATATCAAAATTACTTTGGGCATAAGCAAATTCTTCTCTTGTATTTACGGTTACTGGCGTTAATTTTTTATCGCCGTTAAAAAAATTCACTACATCATTTATGTGTTCTATGGCATACACGTTAAGGTTATTAACCATGGCGGCTTCCCTTGCATTTTGTACAGGTACCATCAGGCCTTCAAAACCTTCTTTGCGTGCTTTAATGGCAATGGGTAAAGCGCCTTTAATGGGCCTTACCGAGCCATCGAGGCTTAGCTCTCCCATTATTACAAAACGTTCCAGGCGTTCCGGTTCTTTAATTTGATCTGTTGCGGCCAGGGTACCAATGGCAATAGGAAGGTCAAATGCCGTACCCGATTTTTTAATGTCGGCCGGCGCAAGGTTTACCACCAGCTTTGTACGGGGCATGTAAAAATTATTGCTCTTTATAGCGCTCTCAACTCTTTGCAGGCTTTCTTTTACGGCATTATCGGGCAGGCCCACAATATAATAATGCTGGCCTTTAGCATCCACATTCACTTCTACCGTAATGGAAATGGCATCTACCCCATATACTGCACTGCCAAAGGTTTTAATGAGCATGGGTACATTTTGTTTATTGCTAATGTAGGCAATTTTTAAAACATTACTTTAGAAACATATCATTTATTATTTCTAAAGAGTGACGCAGCAGGATAAATATTATTAGTGCTTTATCTTTACCCCTCATTTTATTTTTACATGGCACTTCCTTTTTTTTATTTTGCTGAAGAGCGGTTTACTTTAGGGAATCAAATAATCCTTGATGAAGCTGTCTCAAAACATATCGTACAAGCACTACGGATGCAAAATGGTGAAAAACTCATCCTTAGCAATGGTAATGGTATTATTGCCACTTGCATTATTGCCGATAACCATCGAAAAAAATGTACCGTTGAAGTAATAAATGCACAAATAAAAAATCCACCACAGCATAAAACCATAATTGCTGTTTCGCCAATAAAAAATTCCAGCCGCTTTGAATGGTTTTTGGAAAAAGCCACAGAAATAGGTGTTTCGGAAATTGCGCCGCTTTTATGCAGCCGCACCGAGAAACAATCTTTAAAGCCCGAAAGGGCAAAAAATATTTTGGTAAGCGCTATGTTGCAAAGCCGCCAATGCAGGCTGCCGCTTTATCATGAGCCGGTAAAATTCGAAAATTATATGGATACGCTAAAGAATGAAAATACTTTGCAAAAATTTATTGCTCATTGCGAAAATGCAGAGCATAAGTTTTTGCTTACCCCTTTTGAAAAACCGGCATCATCAATAATATTAATTGGGCCCGAAGGTGATTTTACAGCAGAAGAAATTCAATTGGCCCTGCAACATAATTTTACCGCCGTAAGCCTTGGCCAAAACCGGTTAAGGACAGAAACGGCAGCTTTGGTAGCATCGGTTTTGCTTGCTTTAAAATAATTAATGCGCTTCATCATCAAATGCTGATGCTTTTTCCTGTGGAAGTTGGGGTTCATTAAGTTTTACCACATGCTTCTTTTTTGCACGGTTTATCATGGTCATATTCAGCAATTCCACTACAAATGAAAATGCCATACCAAAATAAATATAGTTTTTCAAATGTAAATCATGCACTTTTTCACTATCCCAGCCTTCAATTACCAGGCTCAACCCAATCATCACCAAAAAAGATAGGGCCAGCATTTTAAGAGTAGGGTGCTTTTGAATAAAACCTGCAATGGCAGGGCTAAAGAAAAACATCATAAACATGGCAATAACCACAGCCGCAATCATAATTTCTAAATGCTTGGCCGTGCCTCCTGCAGTAATAATACTGTCAAAAGAAAATACGGCATCAATTAGCATTATTTGGCCAATGGCCGTACCAAAACTTAAGCCTGCTGTTTTTGAACCGTTTTGCGTTGGGTCTTCCCCTTCCAGCTTGGCATGTATTTCCTTTACCGATTTATAAATTAAAAACAAGCCACCCAGCAGCATTACAATACTGGCCAGGTCGAAACCTTTGCCGTAAACCGTAAAAATTGCTTTGCCTTTTTGGGCAAGCAGCCAGCTCAATGCCATTAATAATAAACAGCGGGATATAATGCCGGTAATAATCCAAATAGTACGGCCCTTCTTTTGCTCTTTTGCATCTTTTAGCCGGTTTAAAATTAGGCTTACAAAAATTACATTATCTATACCAAGTACAATTTCCAATACAACCAATACGATAAAACTTATGAGACTTTCGCTGGTAAATAGATGTTCCATTTTTCAAAAATAGGGGTAAAATTTAATGCTTGCATTTTGTGGTGAAAAAAAACTATCTTGCAAATCCGAAAAAAATGCATTTCATGAGCACACCGGAAAACTTAAAATACACCAAAGACCACGAATGGGTAGCCATTGATGGGAATTTGGCCACCATTGGTATTACCCATTATGCACAGCACGAACTGGGCGATATTGTTTATGTAGATATAAACACCGTGGGTAAAAAACTTGCTGCAGAAGAAATATTTGGCACCGTAGAAGCCGTTAAAACAGTAAGTGATTTGTTTTTGCCGGTTTCCGGCACCATTACCGTGGTAAACCCTGCATTGGAAGCCAACCCGGAACTGGTAAATTCTGACCCATACGGCGAAGGATGGATGGTAAAAATGGAAATTGATGCCGGCGCCGATTTATCCCGTTTGATGGATGCTACAGGCTACAACTCATTAATTGGATAATGCTAAAAATCAATAAATTTTTTACTGTAAAAAGTTATAAGCCGGGTATAGCCTGGTTTTTTATTGCTTCCATATTGTTGCTCATTCCAGGGCCGGATTTACCTATAACCATTGACTGGCTGGATAAAATATTTTTTGATAAATGGGTGCATTTGTTTTTGTTTGGTATGCTTACTTATTTTTTGCTGGTACCCTATTGTAAGAAACAGGTTTTTACAAATGATAAAAAACACTATGCAATTATAGTTTCCCTTGCAATTTGCAGTTGGGCACTGGCTATTGAATTTATTCAAAAAAATTTTGTAAAAGGACGTTCTTATGAGTTAACCGATTGGCTGGCAGGTTGCACCGGGGTGTTGATAGCCCTGCTTTTTATTTGGAGAAAATATATTCAGCAGCCCAGGAATCAAATAGCGCTGTAAACCTTTGCCCGTAAGAAGTACAGAAAAACAACACTTTATAATTAACAGATCAAAAACCGGTTATTGGGTTTTGCCGTATGCTCCCCAAAACTTAATTTTGTAAATATAGCACATTCAATTTATGGAATATAACAGCACCCGTGCCCCACTCATTATGAAAGAGTATGGCCGCCATATTCAAAAAATGGTAGATTATCTCCTTACCATAAAAGACAAAGATGAGCGGCAAAAAAATATTTATGCAGTAATTGAATTAATGGGTTTCCTTAACCCACATTTGAAGAATGTAGAAGATTTTCGCCATAAACTTTGGGACCATCTTTTTCTCATCAGTAATTTTCAGTTGGAGGTAGAAAGCCCATACCCAATACCTACCAGGGAAAAATTAAAGGCAAAACCCAAGCCGCTGCATTACCCAAAAAGGTATCCCAAGTATAACCACCTGGGAAAAAATATAGAAACCGTTTTGGATAAAGCGCTTATAGAAACCGACCCCGAAAAAAGGCAGGGCTTTGCCAATGTAATTGCTTATTACATGAAGCTTACTTACAGCAACTGGCATAAAGAACTGGTGCATGACGATACCATACAAATGGAACTTAGTGAAATTACCGATGGCGAACTGGAATTTACCAATAAGCCCTTTGTGAAACACCGCACCGAAATACAATCCGATTACGGCAGGGACAATCGCAGCGGAGGCCGCAATCAATACCGTAAAAACTTTGGCGGCAGAGATAACCGCAGTGGCGGTGGTAACAATAACCGCAGCAATAATAACAACAACCGCAACAATGGAAGGAATAACAATAAAAACTTTAAGAAGCGGTATTAATATCTTTATAGAAGTTTAATTATAAAAAAGGTTGAAACATAGTTTCAACCTTTTTTATTTATATTAGTATCTGCTATTGTTTATTTGTTGCTCCTTTTTTATGAATGAAATATATTATTGCAAGACAAATAATAATATAAATAACAAAAATGTAAAAATGTTCTTTTATCCATTTATGATAAAGAAAAAAAAGGGTAGTTGTAATTAAATGAAACCATAGCCCAAACCTGCCAGCTTTTTTATTCATAATATTATTTGCCCTAAGGCACATTTATAAACTTGTGTATTTGCAAAGAAAGCTCCCATTGCGGGTTTACTTTTATGTAATCAATTATTTGGGATAGCATTTTATCCTGTTTGCCCCATTCTGGCTGCAAATACAGTCGGCAGCCGGGCGCTACAAGGGCTGCATGTTTTTCTGCCCATTCAAAATCTGATTTATTGAAAATAATTATTTTCAATTCATTTGCCTTTGCCAAAACTTCGGGCAAGGGCGCTTTAAATTTTTTGGGAGAAACACATATCCAGTTCCAAAAACCACTTAGTGGAGAAGATCCCGATGTTTCAATATTGGTTTCAATTCCCTGTACCTGCAATTTTTTTGTAAGGCTATCAAGATTGTATAACAATGGCTCGCCCCCTGTAATTACACAAAGGGTTGCATTACTTTTTTTAACTTCATTTACTATGGTATCAATTTTTATAAAAGGATGAGCAGAGGCATCCCAGCTTTCTTTTACGTCGCACCATGTGCAGCCCACATCGCAGCCACCGAGCCGTATAAAATAAGCAGCCCTGCCCTGGTGATAGCCTTCGCCCTGTATAGTATAAAAATGCTCCATTAAGGGCAAAGTAGTTTTCACCTCAATATTTGTATTCGTATTCAAAAATTATTTTTTTGTAACCGCATTCAGGGTGTTCATCAGCAATGCGCCAATGGTCATTAAGCCCACGCCGCCGGGTACTGGTGTTATATAACTGCATTTTGGCGCTACGTTTTCAAAATCTACATCGCCTTTAATGGAAAAGCCGCTTTTTTTAGTTTCATCTTTTACACGGGTAATTCCTACATCAATCACTACGGCTTTTTCTTTAACCATATCGGCAGTTAAAAAACCGGGCCTGCCCAATGCAGCAACAATAATATCTGCCTGCAGGCAAATTTCTTTTAAGTTTTTTGTTTTGCTGTGGCATAAGGTTACGGTGCAGTTTCCGGAGTTGGTATTTTGGCTTAATAAAATACTCATGGGTCTTCCTACAATATTACTGCGGCCAATTACTACGGCATGTTTTCCCTGGGTTTCAATTTTGTAATGTTGCAGCAACAACATAATGCCATAAGGCGTAGCCGGCACAAAACCCGGCAAGCCCAGCACCAGCCTGCCCATACTTATTGGGTGAAACCCATCCACATCTTTTGAAGGGTTTATGGCATTAATTATTTTTTCTTCATTAATATGTTTGGGCAGGGGCAGTTGCACTAAAATACCATCCACATCTTTGTCGGTATTCAGCTTTTCAATATTGCTTAAAAGATCAGTTTCTGTTATCTTTTCATCAAGTCTTATTAAAGTGCTTTTAAAACCCACATCGGTACAGCTCTTTACCTTGCTGGCCACATAGGTTTCACTTGCACCGTTGTTGCCTGCCAGTATAGCAGCCAAATGAGGTTGCTTGCCCCCGTTTTGTGTGTGTATATTTGTTTGATGTTTAATTTCTTCTTTAACTGCTGCCGAAACCAGTTTGCCATCTAATAGTTGCATGCTGCAAAAATACAAAAGCTCCGGGCTTTGCGTTGCAATTCTTAATTGAAGTATGCATGTTTATTTATTTTTTCCTAACTTCAATTCAAATTATTACTGCATTGAGAAGAATTTTTTTTAGCCTTTTATGCCTTGCCGTATTGCAGCAATTAAATGCACAATCGCTGAGGTACAGCTTAAGCATGCCTTATGTAAGCCTTGGTGCTTACAGCAGCCGGCAGCAGGATGTTTTTTCATTTACCAGTAACCAGGCAGCCCTGGCAGGTGCAAAATTTGCTGCTGTTGGTGTTTATGGAGAGCGCAGGTTCATGCTGGAAGAAACCAGCCTTTATGGCCTTGCCCTTGCCTTGCCTACCAAAAACCTGGGCAATTTTGGAGTAATGGTAAACTATTCCGGTTTTTCTAATTTTAATGAAAACAAAGCCGGGCTTGCTTATGCACGCAGCCTGGGCAGTAAGGTAGATATTGGCATACAATTTAACTATTACGGCTACCGAATTCCCGCTTACGGAAGTACATCTTCCATAAATTTTGAAGCCGGTGCGCTGGTACATTTAACGGATAAGCTCAATGCAGGTGTGCATGTATATAACCCCGTAGGCGGCAAATTAGGTAAAGAAAGCGATGAAAAATTAGCTTCTGCTTATAAACTGGGCATGGGTTACGATGCATCGGATAATTTCTATTTTAGTGCAGAAATAATTAAAGAGGAAGATAAAGAAGTGAATGTAACCGGCGGCTTGCAATACCATTTCAAAAAACAGTTTTTTGCAAGGGCAGGCTTTATGAGTGAAACAGGCAGCGGCTTTGCCGGGCTGGGCCTTGCCTGGAATACATTCCGGTTCGATATTTCCGCAAGCTACCACCCGCAATTAGGGTTTTCTCCAGGTTTAATGTTGCTCTATAATTTTAAGAAGGCTCAAGAAACCAAATGAAACATTTGATCATATTAGTTTGTTGTTTTTTTATAAAAGCTGCATGGGCGCAACCTCCCGTTACGCAGCCCTCGCCAGATACCGAACAACAAATAGAAAATATTACCGAAAATAATGCCGATGAAGAAACCGACGATGATACTTATTTGCAGTCGCTTTCAGAATTTTCGAGGAACCCCATTAATTTAAACTTGGCAGATGCCGCAACTCTGGAAGAACTACTTTTACTCACACCCATTCAAATAGATAATTTTATAACTTATCGTACATTACTGGGTAAGTTTTTAACTATCTATGAAATACAGGCCATTCCAGGCTGGGATTTAGCAACCATTCAAAAAATACGGCCCTATATTATGGTAAGCCAGGCCGTAAACTTATTTAATGCCATTGGCAGCAGGTTAAAAAACGGAGATAATATTTTATTTGTTCGTTCTACGCAGGTGTTGGAAAAATCCAGGGGTTACAAATTAGATAGTTCGCAGGCCACAAATTTTTACTACGGCTCACCGCAAAGGCTTTTTATACGGTATAAATACAGTTTTAAAAATTTGTTGCAATACGGTGTAGTGGCCGAAAAAGACCCCGGTGAAGAATTATTTAAAGGCTCCCAAAAATATGGGTTCGACTATTACTCCGTACATTTTTTTATGCGAAATGCAGGCATAGTAAAAGCGCTGGCTCTAGGGGACTTTACGGTAAACCTTGGCCAGGGTTTAACGCAATGGATGAGCCAGGCTTACAGAAAAGGGCCCGATATTACTACTATAAAAAGGCAGGCTGCTGTATTGCGGCCCTATAACTCCGCAGGCGAAATAAATTTTCATCGTGGTATAGGCATTACCGTTGGTAAAAATAACTGGGAAGCTACATTGTTTGGTTCCTACAAAAAAATAGATGCCAATTTTGTTGCGGCAGATACCAGTTTACTGGAGGCTGAAGATATTGTAACCTCTTTGCAAACATCGGGCTATCACCGTACCAAAAGCGAAGTAGAGGATAAGGGAATGCAGCGCCAGGTAGCATTTGGCGGCAATTTTAAATATAGGCTTTATGGACTGCAAATAGGTGTAAATGCTGTGCAATATCAATTTAAATTACCCCTTCAAAAATCTCAATATCCCTATAACCAGTTTGCACTTACCGGAAAAACATTTGGCAATTATAGCATAGATTATGGCTATACTTACAGGAATATGCATTTTTTTGGAGAAGCTGCCAGTACTAATAAAAGAAAACTTGCCTTTATTCAGGGCATGCTCATGAGTGTTGCAAATAATGTAGATGTAAGTTTGTTATACCGTAATATTTCTCCTGCTTACCAATCCTTATATACCAGCGCATTTACCGAAAATACTTTTCCTACCAATGAAAAAGGCCTTTATACGGGCATTTCCATAAAACCGGCAATGGGCTGGCGAGTAGATGCTTATGCAGATGTATATAAATTTCCCTGGTTGCGCTATAGGGTAGATGCACCTACAACCGGTAAGGAGTATATGTTTCAGCTAACCTATCAGCCCAATAAAATTTTTAGCATTTACAGCCGCTTACGCAGCGAAAGCAAGCCCATAAATTACAATCCTACAGGGTTAACTTTAAACCCGGTAATACCACAACCCAGGCAAAACTGGCGTACTCAACTAAGTGTAAAACTCAATTCTATTTTTACATTCAGGAGCAGGGTAGAAATGGTTTGGTTTGATAAGCGGGGAAGCGCTGCCGAAAATGGCTTTACCATTTTTACTGATTTACTGTATAACCCAATGATGAAGCCACTTTCGGGCAATATTAGGCTGCAATATTTTGAAACAGATGGATACAATAGCCGGGTGTATTCTTATGAAAACGATGTTCTTTACGGTTATTCCATACCGGTTTTTTATGATAAAGGATACCGTTATTATATTAATGTTAATTACGATATTAATAAGCGCATTTCTCTTTGGGCAAAATGGGCGCAAACCATTTACTCCGATAAAACCCTTATTGGTTCAGGCCTCGATGAAATAGAAGGCAACCATAAAACCGAAGTAAAGCTTCAACTTCGGTATAAATTCTAAAAATACCACTCAGCTAATTTTAGTAATATTTTTTTTGGATGCAGCAATTCAAAAACTGCCTTTGTCATTATAAATGTATATAACCGGGAGTGTATTTTAACATTTTTTTTGTGTTGAACCTATAACTCCTTATTTTTGTAGCTTACATATATTAATTAATCGCACATGAGAAGATTTCTAACACTGTTCACAGTGCTAATGCTCACATCAATTTTTGCATTTGCACAAGACCGGCTGGTGACCGGTAAGGTTGTTGACGATAAAGGTAATGGAGTACCAGCGGCATCAATTAAAATTGCCGGTACTAATAAGGGTACCTCCACTGATTCTGACGGTTCGTTTGCCATTAAAGTTAAAAAAGGTGAACAACTCGTTATTTCTTCAACCGGGTACGAATCTAAAACGGTTCCTACCGATGGTCAATCTTTTGTAGGCGTTACTATAGCAACCACTTCTGCAACCATGCAGGAAGTTGTTGTAACTACTGCAACTGGTCAAATCCGCCAAAAATCTTCAGTAGGGTTTTCTACAGCTACTGTAAAAGGATCGGAACTTACCCAGGCCAAAGCAACTAATATTGCACAGGGCCTTACCGGTAAAGTTTCCGGCGCTACCTTCTTACAAACAAACAGTGGCGTTTTTCAGGATACAAGGATCACGCTACGTGGTATCCGTTCTTTAACCGGTAATAACCAACCCATGTTGATTGTTGACGGTGTGCCCATTTCATTAGGTTACCTAAACTCTATTAATCCTAATGACATTGCTACTGCTGATATCTTAAAATCTGCAGGTTCTACTGCCATTTACGGTTCCGATGGTGTAAATGGTGCCATAGTTATTACAACCCGCAGGGGTTCAAAAAACAGGCCACAGGTTTCTGTAAGCCATGCGGTACAATTTGAATCCATCAACTATATGCCTCAATTCCAAAATCGTTGGGGTTCTGGCTATGCCCAGGATGGTAACGGAAACGGTACTTATGAACCACACGAACAGCAAAGTTGGGGAGATGAATTTGATGGTTCCATCAGGCAATTGGGCGATCCTGGTCCCAACGGAGAAATCTATACTCAAAAATATGCTTACCTGCAGGGCGAAAGAAGAAGGTTTTATGATGTAGGTACCACCAATCAAACAGATGTATCTTTCTCCACTGGCGACTTTTACTTAAGTGGCCAAAACGTAGATATTAAAGGTACTGTACCCGGCGATAAAAATACAAGAAGAGGAATTACCTTTAAAGCCGAAAAAGAATACAACAGGTTTAAAGCCTCACTGGATGTACGCTATAATCAACAAAAATATAATGTAACTACAAGCAATACCCTTATTTGGTATGGCGTGGCAAGCGCCCCCGGCCAGGTTCCTTTAACCGATTTTTGGGATTGGAGAAATGACGTAAGGGCCAGCCCCAATGGTTATTATACATTATACCTTTCCAACCAGGAGTACACTCCTTATTTCACCAAAGATATTAACAGGGATATCGGTAAAACCGATGATATTTTTGGAAACATCGAATTTAAATATAAAGCGGCTTCATGGTTAAACTTAACGTACCGGTTAGGGTTATCTGTTAGCAATACGGGTAGTACAGTTACCAAAGAACCTTTCAGCTTCTCCGATTATTATTTCGCAAGGCCAGAAGCTACTGCACAAACAGGTACTACTGCAGCTATTCAAAATTATAATGACTATAGCAACAGGCTTACTTCCCTGTTTATGGCTGACTTTATCAGGAAGTTTAATAAAGTAGGTTTAAACGGAACCTTAGGTTACTCTTACCGTGATTCAAGGAGCAAACTCCAGAAAACAGGTAGTGACAACCTCGGTAAATCACAATTCCTGAGCATTGCAACCCGCCTGGGCGAGCCTACAGTTAACGTTGACAACACTACATCAAGAACACAACGTTTCTTTGGAAGGGTGGGATTTGATTACGACCGTTGGTTGTTCCTTGAAGTAACCGGAAGCTACGATATGGATAGCCGCCTGGTGCCTGCAAATAAAATTTTCCAGTTAAAAGATATTTCTTTCTTTTATCCCGGTGCAAGTGCTTCAATTCTTCTTCATGAAATTATACCCGGTTTAAAAGACAATAACACTTTGAACTTCTTTAAAGTTCGTGGTGCAATTGCTAAAACCGGTAACGTAAATATAAGTCCTTTTGCAAATGAAGTGGCTTTTTCTTCCGGTACTTTCTTTCCTTTTGGAAGCCTTCCAGGTTACCAAATTGGATCTACAATTTATCCAAACGAAGGTTTAAAGCCTGAATTTGTAAATACCAAAGAAGTAGGGATTGAATTAGGGTTTCTTAAAAACAGAATCAACTTAGAAGCTACATATTATAACCAAAATAATACCGACCAGGTATTGAACGTACAGCTTTCTAATACAACAGGCGCTACATCTGCTTTATTAAATGCTGGTAAGTTTACCAATAAAGGCCTTGAATTTGACCTTAAATTAACCCCGTTGGTTAAATTGGGAGAAGCAGAAATTGATTTTAAAATCAACTACGCTAACCAGGATAGCAAAATTACCGGCCTTATTGATGGTGTAAATGAATTGGGTATTGGCAACTATAACTATGCTGTTGTGGGTTCACCTGCATTTGTTTTCAAAACCAATGATTATTACAGGGATTCTGCTACAGGCAAAGTAATTGTTGACCCAATTACCGGTATGCCTTCTCAAAATCCTAATTTAACGCAATTTGGGCGTACGCTTCCCAAGCATATCCTGGGTTTAAACCTTAGCATAAAATGGAAAGGATTTACCCTGGGCGCAGTAGCTGAATACCGCAGTGGTAACCAGATAATTGCTGACCAGCTCGGTAATTTCCTCGATGATAACGGTATTTCTGCAAGAAGCGGATCTTACGGTAGAAGGGCATTTGTATTCCCTAACTCAGTTTATTTAGATAATGGTAAATATGTAAACAATACCAATATTTACACACAAAATTATGGTAGGTTATTCTATAATAATGATATCAATACAGATGTAACCAGCAACTATCTTGCTGATGGTTCTTTCTGGAAATTGCGTGAACTTACTTTAATTTACGATTTCCCAGCTTCTATTTTTAAAGGTAAAGGTATCAAAGGCGCTTCTATCGGCTTTACAGGAAGAAACCTGTTTATGTGGTTGCCAAAATCAAACCAATGGACAGATCCTGAATTTACTGCTAACGGTAATAATTCTTATACCGGAAACGCAGTAGGTTTAAGTACAGCGTTTAACCAGCCTCCTACAAGGTTTATGGGCGCTAACGTAACTTTAAACTTCTAATATCATTAATAATAAAAAGGAATAAAAATGAAGCTATTTAAAATAAAATATTTTGCAATACTTGCGTTTACAACTGCCGTGGTAGCCACAGGTTGCAAAAAAGCAGAATTTGCAATCAATACCAATCCCGATGATGTTACGGCATCAACGGTGGATTACAAATCAGTGTTACCGGCAGCGCAGTCATATACCGCAACCATTACCGCAAACAGGTGGCGCTTCCTGCAACATTGGATGGGCTATTGGGCTCGTTCTGGCAGCTATCAGTCAGAAGACCAGATAGAAACTTATGAATTCACAAACGATTTTCAAAATAGTATTTGGAACAACTATTATTACAATGCAAATAACTACAATTTTATAGTTACCAACGCCAATGCAAAAGGAGCCGGTACTTACGAAGCCATTGGCCGCATTATGAAGGCACTCGACTTTCAGGTATTGGTGGATATTTATGGTAATCTCCCTTACTCTGAAGCATTTAAGGGTACCGATTTTAAAACGCCAAAGTATGATGATGATGTAGCTATTTATAACGACCTTTTACGCCAATGCGATATTGCCATTGGGTTATTGAAAGATCCTATCTTAAGTGCACCCGATGCAAATCCGGCAATTGCTACTAACGATTTAATGTTTAAGGGCAATACAACAAACTGGATAAAATTTGCCAATACTTTAAAGTTGCGCTTATTAATACATGCCTCTACTACAAAGTTTGATGCATCCGGCGGCGAAATAAATTCTTTTGCCCCAGGTATTGATGTTGTTGCAGAAGGCGCAGCCATTGCAGCCGAAGGCAGCGGTTTTATAGAAGCTGGCGAAACGGCGCAAATTGAACCTGGATATTCCAGTACAAAACCTAATCCTTACTACAGGACTTATCGCTTTACAGAAACCGGTACGGTTGCTTCATCTGGAGATGTAAGTAAAGCAAATAAATATGCAGTAGGTGCCAGCGATAATGGCGGTTATTATCAGTATAATGGAGACAAGCGTGTAAATCAATTATACGAATTCCCTAAAACTACACCTCCAACAACCGTACACAGAGGTATAACCTTTGGTGAAGTTTCCGGAGTAGATGCAAATAACCAGGGTAATAAATTATCTACAATTTGGGGTAAAGGCTTATTACCCAATGAGGCAGCTACCAAGGCATGGATATTTACCAGCACTGAAAGCTTGTTTCTGCAGGCAGAGGCACTTTACAGGGGTATATTACCTGGTGGTTCACCAGCTGCCCAGGCAAAATTGGCTGATGCTGTTACCGAATCTTTTGTATGGTTGGGCTTAACTACAACCGATGCCACAAATTATTTAGCTGGCAATGCCGGGTATCCTGATGTGGATATTACAGCAGGTTCATTAGGCGCTGGTTTACCGGGCGGTGGTATTTATACCATTTTATCACAAAAATGGTTTGCCTTAAACGCTACAGCTACTTTGGAAGTTTGGACAGATTTTCGCAGGAGTGATATTGAATACGGCGCTGCTGTAGGTTTTGATCCAGGTCCTCCAATTTCAATTCACCCAAATAATTCACATTTGTTCTTGCCTACACGCTTGTTTTATCCTCAAAATGAGTATAATTACAATGCCGCAAATGTGGCTGCAGAAACACCAAATGGTGGAATAGACTTATTTAACCCGGCAACTCAAAACCGAATTTTCTGGGATTTAAATTAATAAACATAAAGAAAAATATTAATAAAAGTGATTATGAAAAAAATACAATTTTTAAGCTTTGCAGTTTTACTTTTAACGGCTACCAGCTGTTTGAAAGATTCTGTAAATCAGCCAAACCCTACGCAGGGCGGTAGCGAAAACGAGGTGAAGGGTGTTTATTTTAGTAAGGGTAAAGGCCCTTATTTAGCCGGAGTTAAATCTGCCGTGGAATTGTCTTCTTTACCACAGCCTTTAATGTTTACCGTAGGTTTGGCTGCATCTACTTTACAGGCTTCATCTGTTGATTTTAACATGGCCTTAAGTAATGAAGCTGCCAATAAATTAAGGGATACCTTAATTGCCCAGGGATTAGACCCTGCAAATGTTGAAGTATTGGACCCTTCTTTAATCACCCTTCCTGCATCAGGTACTGTTGATGCCGGTAGTTGGGCTGACTCTGTTGAAGTAATATTAAACACATCTGCCCTTAATGCTGAAAATGTATATGTATTTGCTATAAACCTTACCGGAGCGAGCAATGGTTTCCAGGCTGCTACCGGAGGTTTGGGTACACTTGCTTTTCAGCTTTCTGTAAAAAACAGGCTCGATGGTGTGTATTCAATTAGAGGTCACCACAACAGGGCTCCTTATGATTTGAGTTACCAGGATGTAGCTGGAGACCCTTCAGAATTACTGATGGATATGATTACAACCGGCCCTAATTCTGTAGTATATTATTGGCAAGCAGGCGGTGATTTCGGTCATCCCATCGGTTTAACTTCAGGTTTATCATGGTATGGAGATTTTGCACCAGAAATTACCTTTAATGTTGATAATGATATGGTAAGCGTTGTAAACTTTGTTGCTCCTGGAAGCCCTGTAATGGGTGTGTTCAACAATCCAAGTTATAACACTTTCCCAAGCAGGTTCGATCCATCTGACCATAGCATTTACGCTTGTTTTAACTACAATAACAACCCGCTTCGTGGGTTCTACGATACGTTAACTTATATCGGCCCAAGACCGTAATTGTTTGTAATAGTTTATTTTGAAAGGCTACTTTTCGGTAGCCTTTCTTTTTTGGTAAAGCAGTGATATTTTAAGGGAATTACTTAAAAAGTTCAATTTCTTTTCCTTACCTTTGCCGTCCTAAATTTTACGGAAATGAATGCAGTTCAGTTTGTACACGACCAGCTAACCAATAAGGCCAAATTACCCACTTTTAAAGCGGGTGATAATATTACAGTAAACTATAAAATTGTTGAAGGCAATAAAGAACGTATCCAAAGCTTTAAAGGAGATGTAATAAAACGACAGGGAAATGGAGCAACCGCTTCTTTTACCGTGCGTAAAATAAGTGATGGTATAGGTGTAGAACGCCTTTTCCCCATCTTTTCGCCAAATATAGATAGTATTGTTTTGAATAAAACCGGCCGTGTTCGCCGTTCTAAGCTCTACTTTTTGCGTGAAAGAAGCGGTAAAAGTGCACGTATTAAAGAAAAAAGGATAGTGACTACAGTAAAATAACGGTTTGCATGTAGTAGAAAATACTAAAAAGGGAATATTGTTAAATGTTCCCTTTTTTTATGAACAAATATTTTGATTTTAGGGGCTTGGAAAGTATATTTATAGCCTATTAAATTTATTACCTCACTTAATTTATTCTTATAGCAATACTTTACATCCCCAAAGTTTACGGTATTATTTAACCTTAAAACTTAAAAAACAATGCGTTGGATTAAAGTATTAGGATTTGTAGCATTTATTGCTTTTTTGGTAAGTTCTTGTGCTCGTGGTATATCCACTTACGAAGCAGCAAATGGAAAAGCCAAATGCGGTAAGTATCTTAGGTAGTTTAAAATAATTTTTTTTTCCTGGTTAACGGCTGTTGTTTAAAACAGCTTTTTTTGTGTTTGTTAAAATAAAAATACCTTATTCAATATAGCTGTATCTTTGTTCTTTAAATACTTATAAAAATGTTTACGACAAATTTACTCTGGAGCATGCCGGGAGGCGGTGAGTGGATATTTATTTTAATTGCCATATTATTGCTTTTTGGCGGCCGGAAAATTCCTGAATTAATGCGGGGGATTGGCCGTGGGATGAGGGAATTTAGTGATGCAAAAAATAATGTGAAAAACGAAATTGAGGAAGGCATGAAAGAAAAAGATATAAAAAAAGAAGAACAAACGGCCCGCTAATTTTATCCGCTTAAGAAATGGAGCCAAAATGTTTATTCATTTTGGCTTTTTTTTAAAAATCCCGCTCACCGTATTTTACCTCCAAATGTTTGAATTTACCCATATTGAAGCTTACCATACTCAATTACAAAATAAGCAAACTACTTGTATTGCAGCCGTAAGGCATTACTTATCTCAAATTAAGAAGCATAATGAGTTAAATGCCTTTATATCAGTTTTTACAGATGAAGCCCTGGCCAAAGCTGCTGAACTGGATGCAAAAAGAACAGAAGGGCAACCTATTAAAAAACTGCATGGCGTGGTAATAGCCATAAAAGATGTGATATGCTATAAAGGCCATAAGGTATCGGCAGCATCGGCTATGTTAAAAAATTTTGTTTCGCTTTATACGGCAACGGCTTTACAATATTTAATAGATGAAGATGCTATTATTATCGGCAGCACCAATTGCGATGAATTTGCCATGGGCAGCAGTAATGAAAATTCTGCATATGGCAAGGTGTTGAATGCATCAGATAAAACAAAAGTTCCCGGTGGATCATCAGGCGGAAGCGCCGTAGCGGTGCAAGCCAATATGTGTATGCTTAGCCTGGGTAGCGATACCGGCGGAAGTGTAAGGCAGCCTGCAGATTTTTGTGGGGTTATTGGCTTAAAGCCGGGTTATGGGCGGGTTTCCAGGTATGGCCTTATTGCTTATGCTTCTTCCTTTGATCAAATTGGTATTTTTGGAACTACATTACAAGATGTAGCCTTGCTGCTGCAAATTATGAGCAAGCCAGATAAGCAAGACAGTACCATGCTGCAAACAGCTCCTTATAATGAGGTAACCGGAATTAATTTAACTCCCGAAAAAAAATTACGTATTTGTTATTTTCGGGAAGCATTGGAGCATCAAGGCCTGGATGCTGAAATAAAAGAGAAAATACAAAATTATATTTCCAGTTTATCAGATAATGGGTTTCGGGTAGATGAAATATCCTTTGATTTGCTGGATTATATAGTACCCACATATTATGTACTTACCACTGCCGAAGCAAGCAGTAATTTAGGCAGGTACGACGGTATACGCTATGGCTATTCAACAAAAAAACAAACCATAAACCTTGAAGAATTCTATTCCTCGAACCGCTCCGAAGGTTTTGGAATAGAAGTTAAACGCCGCATTATGCTGGGTACATTTGTATTAAGTACGGGCTATTACGATGCATACTTTTCAAAAGCGCAAAAAATAAGGCGCATGCTGGTAGAAAAAATCAATAATGTATTTGATAAGTATGATATAGTAATAATGCCAGTGAGCCCCACAACGGCTTTCCCTATTGGTTGCAACAATAAAAACCCGGTTGCCATGTACCTTGCTGATATTTATACCGTATTTGCCAATCTTACAGGCATTGCCGCTATTGCCTTACCCTTATTTTCACATAGTAATAACCTTCCTTTTGGCCTTCAAATTATGTCAAAAAGCAATAATGAGTTAATTTTGTTAAAGGCTGCCAATGATTTTATGCAGTTGAAAACAAGGTAAAATAGTAAAATAAATTTTTAATTTATTGAGACAGGTATCAGTTTATATTTTATTAATTGCGTTAATGCCTTTTGGGTTAGTAGCACAAAAATCAGATTCCGTTTTACAATCGGAATCTGTAGATAGTACAATAGAAACCGATATAGCCCAAAATGCAATTATTGATGAAATTATTGAGCAAAAAACAGTACCACAAAAAGATAAGGTTCAATATTTCAGCCAGCTTACACGCTATGGGTTTAAAAACCTGTTTAATTCCTTTAGCTATAATCCTTCATTACCCTATTCGTCCCAGGTAAATCCACTGGCAGAAAGCTATATGCAGGGTTACCTGAGGTCTCACAGTAAATCTCTGCTCAAAATGAAAACCTGGGCAACGCCTTATTTTGGGTTTATAGACAATGTTTTTTCGCAGTATGGTTTACCCAGGGAGCTTAAATACCTTGCGGTAATAGAAAGCCATTTAAGTACAGGGGCAACAAGTTGGGTTGGCGCTGCAGGGCCCTGGCAATTTATGCCTTACACCGCTAGGGAATATGGCCTATTGGTTAATGGCGTTTACGATGAGCGCAGGGATTATTTAAAAAGCACACATGCTGCAGCACGCTACCTGCTAAGCCTGTATAAGCAAACCCATGACTGGTTGCTGGTAATTGCCGCTTATAACGGTGGACCAGGAAGGGTTTTTAGTGCCATAAAACGCAGCGGAAGCCGCAATTTTTGGGCACTGCAATATTATCTACCCGAAGAAAGCCGTAACCATGTAAAAAAATTTATAGCTACCCATTACATTATGGAAGGCAATAACCCGCTCAGTTATAATAATGCAGTTGCGGTAATAAATCCTTACGATAATAAGCCCGATATTTCACTCAAAGAAGCAGAAACTGCCGAAACACAAACCATTACCGGCAAATTTAATGCGGTAATAATAGCTAAAAACCTTTCCATGGCAATTACTGAATTTAACCGCTACAACCCTGGTTTTGACCAGCTAATAAGCGCCAATGGCCAGTATGAACTGGTATTGCCGATAGATAAAATGCAAGTATTTAATGCCAATAAATATACGATTCTCAATGAATGCGTTCAATATTTGCTGAGCGATTTTGATGTACCCAATAATAAAACCGTTTACCCGTCTAAGTATAATAAGTACCGGAAAAAAGGGGAGTAACTACCTGTATAAATTTTGATTGTTTGCGAAGAGTTCCGGTTATTGGTTTTCTAATACCTGCTTTATAGCTGCTGCTTTTAATAGGCTTTCTTCGTATTCATTTTCGGCTATACTATTAAAGGTAATGCCTCCGCCGGCAGCATAAGATAGCTTTTGGTTTTCCTCATCATAAAAAATACTCCGGATTACTACGTTAAAATCAAAATTAGATTGTGGGGTAATATAACCAATTGACCCCGAAAATAAACCCCGGCCAATTTCTTCGTATTGATCTATTAGTTCCATTACCCTTTTTTTGGGTGCACCCGTCATGGAACCCATAGGAAAGCATACTTTAATGGCATCGGCCCAATGTATATCAGCAGGTAATTCGCCCTGTATGGTGCTTATCATTTGAAACACCTGTGGAAAAGTATAAATACCACACAATTCTTTTACGGTAACGGAACCAGCCTTGCAAACCCTGCTTAAATCGTTGCGAACCAGGTCCACAATCATCACATTTTCGCTTCTTTCTTTTTGGCTCTCACTTAGTTCAGTTTTATATTGATTATCTAAAACGCAATTTTGGGTATTTCTTTTTGCTGTGCCTTTAATGGGTTGGCAAATTAGTTGGTTACCGGTTTTTTTCAGGAACCTCTCAGGGCTTGCAGCAATACAATATTTTTTATTTAACTTATACAAAGATGCAAATGGATTGGGAGAAACCGAATTTAATTTATGAAAGGTTGCAATAGCGTCTATGCCTGCATTATGGGCAATAAACTGCTGGCAAAAATTAATTTCATAGCAATCACCCCTTTGAATATGGGCTTTTATTTGATTAAGTTTCAAAAGGTATTCCTGCTTATTAAAAACAGGCTCTAATGAAAAATTAGTTTTGGCTTGAAAATTTTCTGTTTTTTCATTGAGTATTTCATCAACTACCTGCCTGGCATTTTTATTGCCTATAACCTGAACCTTATTCCCTGATACTTTTACAATAATTTCGGGTTCAAAAAAATAACCAATTCCAAAGTTTATAAAGGGAGGATGCCGTGTAACTAAATTTTCCAGGCTGTTTTTAAGGTCGTACCCCAGGTGCCCAAAAAGCCAGCCAGGCTTTTCATTAAAAAAATCTTTGAGTTGTTGAAACGGGTTTTCGGCCGTTAAATGCAGGTTACGTGTTGCGCCAGCTGCTAACAGGTAATCAAATTCTTTGTTTTGAGATGGGTAACCATTATTATCCAAAAAACAAAAAATGCTAAACCGGTTAGCCCAGTTCAGCAACTTAAGTTTAAACCCTCCGATATCGGTTATGAAAATTTGTGGATGCGTTGGTTTCAAATTATTTTAAAAGTCATCTTCCTCGTCGTCGTAATTGCCGCCTTCATTGTCAAACAAGCCAAATTCTTTAAAGTCATCATCAAGCCCAAGGTCATCGTCTTCTTTACCTTTTTTGGTGGTGCTTTTTTTGGCGGCAGATTTAGGGATGTCAAATTCATCAAAATCCGGATCCCAGTTATCTTCTTCTTCTTTCTTTTCCCATTCATCTTCTACTTCTTCATCACCGTCATCATCATCGTCATCATCATTTTTCTTTGAAGATTTTTTTCTGGAAGGTTTTGCTTTGGAGGCCGGCTTTACTTCGTCATCTTCCAGGTCAAAATCTTCATCATCTTCCAACTCATCATCCTCTGTATTTTTTACAGGGGTATTTTTCTTGCCTTTTGGTTCAGGCGTACTTTTATTCGTTTCTATTTTTTTACCTTTTTCAGATTTAGGTGCCATAATTAAAATTGGATTAATACTGTAAAATTTTTACGAAATTTTTACTTGGCCAAATATTTTACTGGTTTTTTTTATTTTTTTTTCACACAGCCAGTAATTGATCCCTTCCGGGGCCATTGCTGATGTATTTTATGGGAACACCCAGGTATTGACAAAGATAATCAACATACTTTTTCATAGTGGGAGGAATGGCAGCAAATTGGTTAATTTTGGTAATATCTGTTTTCCATCCTTCAAAAGATTGATAATTGGCAGTTATCTCCAGTTTATTCATTTGAAACGGGATCTTTTGTGTTTCTTCACCATTAATGCTATAGCTCCTGCATACTTTCAATTCATCGAGTCCGTCCAGTATATCGGCTTTTGTCATTACTATTTGGGTTACACCATTTATCATACAGGCAAACTTTAAAGCTACCATATCCATCCAGCCGCAGCGGCGTGGCCTGCCTGTGGTGCTGCCAAATTCGTTTCCGGCATTACGCAGAAAGTTGCCGGTTTCATCGAGCAGTTCTGTAGGGAAAGGCCCTTCGCCCACTCTGGTGCAATAAGCTTTTGTAATGCCAATTACTTCCTTTATTTTTTGAGGGGCAATGCCCAGCCCGGTGCATACACCTGCAGAAATGGTATTGCTGCTGGTTACAAATGGAAAGGTGCCAAAATCCACATCAAGCATACTGCCTTGTGCGCCTTCTGCCAGTACTTTTTTGCCTTCGGCAATTTTTTCATTAATAAAATACTCCCCGTTTACAATTTTAAAGCTCCTTAAAAATTCCAGGGCATCAAAAAATTCTTCTTCCCATGCACTTATGTCTTCATTAAAATTTAGGCTATCCAGCAGGCGCTGGTGCTTGAGCCTTAGTTTAATATATTGCGTAGTAAAATTTTTATCCAGTAAATCGCCCACCCGTAACCCGTTTCTTCCGGTTTTATCCATATACGTTGGGCCAATACCTTTTAAGGTGCTGCCAATTTTTTCTTTTCCTTTTGTGAGTTCGCTGGCTTTATCTAATGCCCTGTGGGTAGGCAGTATTAAATGCGCCCTGTCGCTAATGTAAAGGTTCTTTTTATAATCAATACCAAAACTGGCTACAGCAGCACATTCTTTTTGTAAGGTAATAGCATCAAGCACCACACCATTGCCAATTAAATTTATTTTGTTCTCATGAAATATGCCGCTGGGAATTTGGTGGAGCACTACTTTTTTATCGCCTATATATAGCGTGTGCCCTGCATTTGGGCCTCCCTGAAACCGGGCCACCAATTGATAATCTTTTGCAAAAAAATCTACTATTTTTCCTTTGCCTTCATCGCCCCACTGCATCCCTAATATTACATCTACCATAAATTAAATTGATTGAGGGCCAAAAGTAAATAAAATAACGGGCAATGGATAGAACAATAAAAAGGAAGTTATTTTTATGCTACTTTAAGCATACTTAATTTACTGTTTTTGAATTTTCTTAGTGCATATTCCAGCGTTACATCAAAAGATTTTGTTTTTTCTGATGGTAATTCGTACATGGCATCGGTAAGTATGCTTTCGCAAATACTCCTTAAGCCCCTTGCACCGAGTTTATATTCCAGCGCTTTTTCCACCATAAAATCCAATACGGCCGGCTCAAATTTTAATGCAATACCTTCCAGGTCAAAAAGGCGGGTAAATTGCTTGATGAGTGAGTTTTTGGGTTCAGTTAATATATTGCGTAATGTTGCTGCATCTAATGGGTTAAGGTAGGTTACTACTGGCAACCTGCCCAAAAGTTCGGGTATTAACCCAAAACTTTTTAAATCTACCGCATTTACAAATTGTAATAAATTTTTCTCCCTGTACTCCTGTTCTTCTTTATTAACGTTAAAGCCAATGGAGTGGGTATTTACTCTTCGGGCTATAATTTTATCTATACCGGCAAATGCACCACCGCAAATAAATAAAATATTGCTGGTGTTAATTTTAATTAATTTTTGCTCGGGGTGCTTGCGGCCACCTTGTGGCGGCACCAGCACTTCGGTACCTTCAAGCAACTTTAATAAACCTTGCTGTACGCCTTCACCGCTTACATCCCTGGTAATGGATGGGTTATCGCTTTTGCGGCCTATTTTATCTATTTCATCTATAAATACAATTCCCTTTTCTGCAGAGCTTACATCATAATTGCAGGCTTGTAACAAACGGGTAAGCATGCTTTCCACGTCTTCGCCCACATAGCCTGCTTCTGTAAACACAGTAGCATCTACAATAGCAAAAGGTACATTAAGCATTCGGGCAATGGTTTTTGCCAGTAAGGTTTTACCAGTACCGGTTTCACCCACCATGATAATATTGCTTTTTTCAATCTCTACATCGTTCTCAATTTTTTGATTGAGCCTTTTATAATGGTTGTATACGGCTACGGCCAATATTTTTTTTGCATCATCCTGGCCAATAATATATTCATCCAGAAATTTTTTTATTTCAACAGGTTTTTTTACCGTAAGTTTTCCGGATGAAGGCGTGCTTGCTTTGGATTCAGGCACAATGCCCAGCTCCTGTTCAATAATTTCTGTAGCATGGTCCACACAGTTTTCGCAAATATGCCCATCTTGCCCGGCAATGAGTATTTTTACTTCATCCCTGTTTCTTCCGCAAAATGAACAATGCAACTGTTGCTGACGTGCCATAAAAATAAAAGCAAAGCGGTTGTATATTGGCTTTGCTACTGCAAAGATATAAATAAACTATAAAAAGCTGCATAAATGGGCTTTTTTATTCAGTTTTAATGCAGTTTTGGGGCGTTTTTAAGCCTAATTGGTACAGCGCAGGATTTATTATGGTATTACGCTACTTTTTTAATCGGGTTAATAATGATTATTTTAGTTTTTATTAATCCAGTCTGTTGAATTAAGCAAGAAAAAAGACGAAACCATTTATTTTTCTTAATAAAAGCCGGATACATTTTTTAAATGGGATTGTATATGTGCTTTTAATTGCTTTTTAACCAGGCATCCCATGGTTTTACATTTACTGAAAATATTGTTGTTGTGATGTTCATTTAGCTGCTGCGCTAATAATTTTATTTTATAATTTTCAGAAAGCTCATCTTTTATCATGGTATTAAAAAGCTCCATAAGCCTGTGCCTGCAATCAAAAACCCGGTAGGCAATACTCGTTCTTTCTTCGGTGCGGTATTGTTCTATTACTTCTGTACTCAGGCTGCCGAGGGTTAATTGTACATACTCAAAATTTTCTTTATAAAACTGTGGAAGGTAAAACTTTTTATTGCCTTCATAACATTGCTGGTCAAAATCTATGGCCCTGAAATGGTATTGAAAATCTTCAATATCGGGAATGGCGCTTACCACAAAATTGTAAGAGCGCATATCGCCCAGTAACCGGGCAAAGCAGCGTTCATTGAACTTTACAAATTCTTTGGCAATACGTATTTTATTATGCAATGGGTTATGTAAAAAATGCTCCTGGAACACATCTCCGGGAATACCGGCAATATGCTCTTCTACCAGCGTATTTTTCTGGTATTGAAAAACAATGGCATGTGGCGATAAAAGATGCTCCAGTTCAAGCCCGTAAATCCTTGATGCATCTGCCTGTTTAATATAAAAATGATCGTAATTGCCATTAATGCGGTTAATGATACGGATGCGAAAAGGTGCGCTGTTGCCAAATTCGCAAAAATCTATGCGTTCCACATCAAGGTGTATGCTAAACCTTTCATTGCCTTCGGTTTTTAGCATGGCATAAGTTTGCACCAAACCAGTGCGTAAAAACTCCATTTCTTTAAGGTCGTAATGTACTGTTTCCCAATGGGTAAGTTTTCCGTTTTTATCTTTTAGGGTATCTCTGAAGCGATAATTAAGTAAGTCAGAATATCTCACCGGGAAAATTTTTCCCCTGCCATATTTCTCCAGGTATTTTTGCAATCCTTCGCTTACTGCAAAAAATTCTTTTCGCATTTGCGGCCTGTCTTTTTCGTTGCTCAGCTTTGCATTTACTATATCTGAAAATTGCATACATTAAAGATAAGAAACAGGCTTTAAAAGCCAAATGAATGCATACATATTGCAATAGTTTTATTTGTTGAAAAACTGTTTACAAAACCCCGGTTTATATTCCCTGCCCGCAGTATTAAACGGCTACATTTGTTGCCCGGCACTGGCCAGTTTGTTTTTTTTGATATAAAAATTTTGTATATGAGGCGTAATTTTTTTTTGATACTGTTGATTGTTTTTAGTTTTTCTGTAAAGGCACAGGATATAAAATCACAACCGGTTTCCCGTATTCTTAAAACCGCAACTTCATTGCTGGAAGCACAGCAGTATGAAGCTGCAGAAGAATATTTTAATATCGGGCTAAAAAATGCCAAAGCCAAATTTGATGTTTATTACCAGGCACAGGCTTATGAGGGTTTGGGAAATTTGTATTCTAAAACCGAGCAAAAAAACCTTGCGGTAACCTCTTATGAAAAAGCAATTAAATTATATAAAGCTCAGGGCCTTGAAGTAATTGCCAAAGTGGTGGAAACTCTTTTAAAAAATGTTCAGGGCATTGGCGACATGTATGCAGGTATAGAAATTGGCGCAAGGGGAAATAAAATGAGCGTAATTGAAGTGCGCATGGGTAAAGACGGGGAGAATGAATACCTGCTAAAGCTGGATACCTCTATCAATACCAATGCTGCCGAACTTTCTTACCAAAGCGAAAAGGAAACTTATGATGCCATTGCTGTATTTTACCATATTGCAAAAAATCGTTTTAAAATTTCGCCCAATCATACCCATATTGTTATCAGCAGCGGGCTAAGGCAGGAGTTGGATAAATATAATAAGGTAGAGTATTTTGCCGGCATCGTAAGGCCCAAAAACCTGGATCCAAAAATCATGATAAGTTATGTTACTGCCGACCAGGAATCAGAATTCAGCTTTAGGGGAATTGTGCCTTCAAAAAGCAGGTTAACAGCCGACCACCTTGATGTGGGAGGTGGTAATACCAAGGGAGGATATTTTGATGCAGGTAAAAATTTTATTCCGGTAACTTTTCCGCTGGGTACAAAATCATTTCAAAGGCTTATTGAAAGTAAATTACAGGGAAGCAGCCTGCAGGATTACAAGCAAGCAGCCCAAAAAATTTTGGACGATAGCCTGGGCCGCTTGATTGTATATGAATTTACCAATAAAACAGATTTTAAGTCGAGGGACGTAGTGTATATTTCTGGCGGAATTGTGTGGGCTGTAGCTTCTATGATGTACCCAGAACTGGTGTACGACAATGCCGTGGAATTGAAGAAAGAGGATATTGCTAATTTCCGCAAACAGGTGTTTGAAAATTTTACCAGGCTTTCAAAGCCCGATTTGTCAACACTTGCCGATAGGGACCTGGCAGAGGCTTCACTGAAAAATATAGGACGGGTAGTTAAAACCTACGATCAAAAAGCTTTGCTTGCCGGAGCAATTTGGCTGGATGAATTAATGCAACAGGTAAATACAAGGAACCCTAATAAAAAATTAATCTTCTTCCGCAATTCCTATGTAGGCTGGATTAGCGGCTATATTGTAGATAAAATCAACAAGCAATATTTAGGGCTTGCAAAAAATTAAAAATATCTTTTTTTGCTGTAAGCAATGCAGGCAAAAAGAAAAGTAAGTATAGGAAAACCGGCTGCCAGGCCGGTTTTTTTTATAAAAACGCTGGATAGTTATTTCAATTAAGTTTCTTTTCAAAAACAGTAATCCACAGCAATTCACAGTAATCCACATCAATTCACAATTTAATTCACATTAAAAGGGCTAATAATGGGCAATTTTAGCCTACAATAGCCATTAAGCCTCATAATATTAGCTGTGGATAAAAAATTTTTCCAAAAGGTGGGTAAAAGTGGGTAATAGTGTTATTTTCGTATTGTTATCAGCTTAATAAACCATTATTTATTCTTTCATGATCCAATTTTTGGGTGAATATGAGAGTACTATTGACGCAAAAGGGCGTTTTCTGCTACCGGCAGGTTTCAAGAAGCAGCTTCCTGAAGCCGGTGTGGGCCAGTTTGTAATAAATAGGGGTTTTGAAAAATGCCTCACCCTATATCCCGTACAAAGCTGGCAGCCCATTTTTGAGCAAATAAGTAACCTCAATGATTTCGATCCCAAAGTTAGAGAATTCCGAAGGTATTTTTTTAATGGCGCCACCCAGGTAGAGTTGGATACCGCCGGAAGAATATTGCTTCCCAAAAATTTAGTGGAACATGCTGCGCTTCAAAAAGATATTGTACTGGTAAGCGCATTAAACAAAATTGAAATTTGGGATAAAATGAAATATCAGCAGTTCTTTGATTCATATACAGCAGATTCATTTAGCACGTTGGCAAACGAAGTAATGAATAAGCCTTCTTCACCAGGCATGAATGATAAATAATAATGCAACCGGGATGACGAATGCCTATCATACTACCGTAATGCTGAAAGAGGCGGTAGATGGTATCGTTACCCATGCGGATGGTGTTTATGTGGATTGCACATTTGGCGGCGGCGGGCATAGCAGGGAAATACTGGGCCGGCTTTCTGCAAAAGGAAGGCTTATAGCATTTGACCAGGATGAAGCAGCCAAAAACAATTTGCCCGAGGATGACAGGCTCATTTTTGTGCCGCACAACTTCAGGCATTTGCAACGTTTCCTTAGGCTTTATGCAATGGAAAAAGTAGATGGTATTTTGGCTGACTTGGGCGTATCCAGTCACCAGTTTAATGTTGCAGAAAGGGGCTTTTCCATAAGGTATGATGCAGCATTGGATATGAGAATGGATAAACGGGCAACACTTACGGCAGCCGATATTTTGAAAAACTACCCCGAAGAAAAATTGCACAAGCTCTTTGAACAATATGGGGAAGTAACCAATTCAAAATCGCTGGCAAAAGCAATTGTAGCACAAAGGAGCCTGAAGGATATAGAAACCATCAGCCAGTTTAAAGTTGCGGTGTACGGTTTAGTGAAAGGCAACCCCAATAAATATTTTGCTCAGGTGTTCCAGGCTTTGCGCATTGAGGTAAATGACGAATTGGGGGCTTTAAAAGAATTGCTGGAGCAAAGTGTAGCAATGTTAAACCAGCAAGGAAGGATAGCCGTAATTTCTTTTCACTCGCTGGAAGACAGGCTGGTAAAAAGTTTTTTTAAAAACGGGTCATTTGAAGAACAGGAAGACAACATTTTTGGAATAAAAAAAACCAACCCACTGAAAATAATCACTAAAAAACCGCAGGCACCTACCGAGTACGAAATAAAAAATAACCCAAGATCAAGAAGTGCAAGGCTTAGGATTGCAGAAAAAAAATAATGGCAGAAGAAAAAAAAATAGGAAACACCCATAACCCCAAAACAGACTGGAGGCGCATTTTTAATTACAAATGGATGGTGCAAAATATCCCATTTTTTCTTTTTTTATCGGCATTGGCCGTAGCCTATATCTATAATGGGCATCATTCGGATAAGCTGGTAAGAAAAATTGCGGTTACTGAAAAAAATATTAAAGAGTTAGAGTACGAATATAAGAATGTAAAAAGCCAGGTAATATTCCGGAGCAAGGCAAGCGAATTGATAAAAGCAGTAGAACCACTGGGTTTAAAAGAGTTAATAGCGCCACCAAAGGTGTTGGAAGATTCATCGGGGCCAAATAATTAAAAGCATTTCAAAAAAGGCTTGGAAATTAAAAAAGACATATTATGGAGGGTTTATCTCTGCTTTATAGGCATAGCCTTTTTGGGTTTATGCGTATTGGGCCGAGCCTTTTATGTACAGCAGGCAGAAGGTAGATTTTGGCTGGATGTAAGTAAAAAAGACCACCTAAGGTATTTTCCTGTGGATGCCGAAAGAGGAAGTATTTACAGTGAAGATGGAAATATGCTCAGTACATCTGTACCCATATTTGATGTGTATGTAGACTTTAGCGCAGATGGCCTAAGGGCAAAAGGAGGAAAAAGGTTTAAAGATAATATTGATTCCCTCAGCATTTGCCTTGCCGGGTTATTTAAAGATAAAACCATCCAGCAGTATAAGAAAGAACTTCAAAGAGGATATAAGGAAAGGCTAAGGTATTATTCACTCAAAAAGAAAATTTCCTTTGATGAATATTGTGAGCTTCGAAATTTTCCGTTGGTAAGGTTAGGAAAAAATAAAAGCGGTTTTATTTTAGATCCCAGGGATAAAAGAATTAATCCCTATGTATTATTTGCCAACCGTACCATTGGCCTCTCCAGGGAAAATAGCAAGAGAAATGTAGGATTGGAATTAACTTATGACAGCCTCTTAAGAGGAATTAGCGGACAGCGTTTAATGCGCTATGCTGCAGGAATATATTTACCCGTAGATGGAGCAGACCTTGACCCCGTAAACGGAAAGGATATTGTAACCACACTGGATACATATATACAGGATGTAACACAAAGCGCCTTAATGAAAATGATGCTGGGCAATAATTCTACCCATGGTACTGCCATAGTAATGGAAGTGGCCACAGGAAAAATTAAAGCAATAGCCAACCTTGGTAAGCAGCCGGATGGATCTTATATCGAAGACCTTAATTACGGCATTGGAAGGGCAACAGAGCCGGGCTCAATTTTTAAACTGGCTACTCTTATAAGTTTGCTTGATGATGGTTATGTAACCCAAAATTCTATTGTGGATTGCGAAGGAGGCATTAAAAAATTTTATGGCTTAAGAATTAAAGATTCGCATTTGGGCGAACATGAAATGCCGGTTAAAGAAGCATTTTTCAAAAGTAGTAATGTGGCCTTTGCAAAACTGGCTTACGAATATTACAATAGCCAGCCGGATAAATTTATTGGGCACCTGCAAAAATTCAGGCTCAATCAAATGACAGGTGTGGATATTATTGCTTCAGCGGGAAAGCCCACCATTAAAACACCAAAAAACCGCAGTTGGTCAAAAACCACTATTCCCTTTATGGCACATGGTTACGAAGAGTTGGTAACTCCTTTACACATGCTAATGTTGTATAACGCTGTTGCCAATGGGGGAAAAATGATGAGACCTTACCTTGTACATACCATAAAAGAATATGGGGTTGAAATTAAAAAAATAAACCCGGAAGTGGTTGTCAATAAAATTTGCAGTGAGCAAACCCTTGCGCAGGTAAAAGAATGTTTAAAAGCTGTAGTAGACAGTGCACACGGAACCGGGCATAGGATTTTATTTGATTCCTTGTATTCTATTTCCGGCAAAACCGGTACTGCAGTTTCTGCACTCGATAATAAAGGCTATAATAAAGGCAACAAAATTTACCAGGCTTCTTTTATTGGTTATTTCCCCAGCGAAAGCCCTAAATACTCCATTGCCGTAGTGATACAAAATTCCAGGGAATCAAAATTTATTTATGGAGCCGACGTAGCCGGAAGGGTTTTTAAAGAAATCAGCGACAGGATTTATGGCCGATATATTAATAATAACAAGGCGCTTTTTGCAGGGCTGGTTACAGATAGCTCGGCGTACAAATATTCGGGGATGATGAACGACCTCAATGCTATTTTTAGTTTTATGCACATGAATTACAGTGATTCATCTGTTTCGGGAAAATGGAGAATGGTCAATATGGTTGCGAATAACAGTGGGCTTAAATCGCCGGGTATTAGCGGCTTGCCGGCAAACACAATGCCCGATGTGATGGGAATGGGACTTAAAGATGCCATTTACCTTTTAGAAAACAGGGGTCTTAAAGTGGGCTTTACCGGAAGGGGAAAGGTGATCAGCCAAAGTTTACTGGCCGGTTCATCAGTTTCAAGCGGGCAAAAAATAAACTTAATGCTTAATTAATAAGGCATGTTATTACAGGATTTATTATATAAAACTTCGGTTAATGCTGTAAACGGCAGCACGGCAATTCCTATTAATGCATTGCAAATAGATTCCCGTGCCATTCAAAAAGGAAATTGTTTTATTGCAATAAAAGGTACAGGTGCCGATGGGCATAGTTTTATAAATGCCGCTATTAAAAACGGCGCTTTGGCAATTGTGTGTGAAGAAATGCCGGATAAGCCGGTAAATAATGTAACTTATATACAAGTAAATGATTCAGCAGAAGCCGCAGGAATAATGGCCCACCTGTTTTTTGAAGAGCCCACTTTAAAAATGAAATTAGTTGCTGTTACCGGCACAAATGGAAAAACTACGGTAGCAACTTTACTGTACAAATTATTTTCAGCAACCGGGTTTCACTGTGGGTTAATAAGTACCGTTGAAAATAGAATTGGCAACAATATCATTCCGGCTACGCATACCACACCCGATGCCATTCAATTAAACAGCCTCCTGAAAAGAATGCAAGAAGCCGGCTGTACCTATGTATTTATGGAATGCAGCAGCCATGCCATACAACAAAAAAGAATTGCAGGGCTTGAGTTTACTGGTGCCTTATTCACTAACATAACGCATGACCACCTGGATTACCACAAAACATTTGAAGCCTATATCAACGTAAAAAAATCATGGTTTAATAATCTGCCCGCAACTGCATTTGCCATAAGCAATGCCGATGATAAACGTGGTGCGGTGATGTTGCAAAATACCAGGGCAAAAAAGTATTTCTATAGTTTAAAAACCCTTGCAGACTATAAAGGAAAAATTTTGAGCAACAGCCTTTCTGGCCTGCACATGATGGTGAATGATACCGAAGTATTTTTTAAAATGATTGGCGAGTTTAATGCTTATAATTTACTGGCCGTTTATGGCGCTGCCATTTGCCTCGGCATTGATAAGCAGGAAGCTTTACAGGTTTTAAGCCAGCTTGATGGCGCCGAAGGAAGATTTGAATACCTGGTAAGTAGCAATGAAAAAGTAGTGGGTATTGTGGATTATGCACACACGCCTGATGCATTATTGAACGTATTGGCAACCATTAATAACCTGCGCCATGGAAACGAAAAAATTATTACCGTCGTGGGATGTGGTGGCAACAGAGATAAAACCAAAAGGCCGGTGATGGCAGAAGTTGCCTGTGAACATAGCGATAAAGTAATTTTTACATCAGACAATCCTCGAAAAGAAAATCCAGGGCAAATCATTAAAGAAATGGAAGCCGGAGTACATGCAGGATTAAAAAAAAAATTTATCAGCATAGTAGATAGAAGGGAAGCTATAAAAACGGCAGTGAGTTTAAGTGAAAAAGAAGATATCGTTTTAATTGCCGGTAAAGGCCATGAAAAGTACCAGGATATTGATGGCATTAAACATGATTTCGATGATAAGCAGGTTTTATTGGAAATGTTTACCATGCTGGAAAAATAGTAGCAAAAAGAGTTTAACTCATTATAAAGCAATAGTAGTTTATGTTGTATTATTTATTTGATTGGCTTACTGAACACTGGAAAGTATCTCTCTTTCCGGGCAGCGGGCTTTTTCAGTTTATAACCTTCAGGGTTTTGCTTGCGCTTATTTTGAGTTTGTTTATAACCATTGTATACGGCAAAAAGTTAATCAGGTATTTGCAGGCAAAGCAATTGGGTGAATCGGTAAGGGATCTTGGCCTGGCAGGTGAACAGCAGAAAAAAGGCACACCCACCATGGGCGGAATTATTTTGTTGCTGGCTATTATTATCCCAACAATTTTGTTTGCCAATATTGATAAAGTGTATGTAAGACTTATGCTGTTGTGTACGGTGTGGCTGGGAGCCATTGGCTTTATAGATGATTATCTAAAAATAAGGGCAAAGCGGATTGCCAAAGAAAAAGGGATTGAATATAAAAAATCTGATGCAGACGGATTGGCCGGCAGGTTCAAAATATTTGGGCAGGTAATGCTGGGCATAATCGTTGGAGCTACGCTTTATTTTAGCCCGAATGTGATTGTAAAGCGGGAAGTAATCCGTGCCAATGAAGCAGCGCCATTGCCGGTAATAGATAAGGACGGCCATTCCATAAAATACGATTCATTTATGGTAGATGGTAAAAAAAGGGTTTTTGTAAATGCAAAAGATATGATTACTACAATACCATTTGTAAAAAATCATGAGTTCAATTACGCAAAGCTAATGCCCAAAAGCCTTGAAAATTATTCTTATGTGCTCTACATTATACTGGTAATATTTATTGTTACTGCTGTTTCCAATGGCGCAAATATTACCGATGGGCTTGATGGGCTGGCAACCGGAGTGAGTGCTGTAATAGGGATTGGCCTCGGCATTTTTGCTTATGTAAGCGGCAATATTAAGCTGGCAGATTACCTGAATATAATGTATATACCCAACCTTGGTGAGCTGAGTATTTTTATTGCTGCTTTTGTGGGGGCATGTATTGGTTTTTTATGGTACAATGCTTACCCGGCACAGGTTTTTATGGGAGATACGGGGAGCCTTGCTTTAGGTGGAATCATTGCGGCGCTGGCTATAATTATTAGAAAAGAATTATTGATACCCATTTTTTGTATGGTGTTTTTTGTGGAAAGCCTAAGTGTTATAATACAGGTAAGTTACTTTAAATACACTAAAAAAAAGTATGGCGAAGGCAGGCGTGTTTTTTTAATGAGCCCGCTACACCATCATTATCAAAAGCTGGGATATCATGAAAGTAAAATAGCTGTAAGGTTTTGGATTATAACCATCTTTTGCGTAGCCACAGCAATAGTTACGCTTAAGCTGAGATAAAAAAGTTTAGGGAAAATTGAAATGCTGTAAAAGGTATCCACTCTTTCCCTTGTCCGTTGGTGAAACTAACCTGTTAAGTTCTATGCCAGTGAAAAACCTTTTTTAAGAATGTTGGCGGGTGAAAAGTGGAAACCAGTTACCCGTTAAATTCTATACTGTTGAAAAACCTTTTTATTGGGAAGCTGCAAGGCAATTTTGTCCTGTATGCCTATACCCATGAAGAACCAAATTTTTGTAATGCTGAACGCACAAGATGTATTAGCGCTCAATACTCATGAAGAACCAATTTTTAAAGCATTACGGATGTGAAAAAGAGAATGGTAATATTAGGAGCTGCCGAAAGCGGAGTTGGCGCTGCAATACTTGCCAGTAAGCAGGGCTACGAAGTGTTTGTAAGCGATAGTGGTATCATTAAGGATACTTATAGGATGGAGTTAAATAAGTATGGGATAATTTTTGAACAGGGCGGCCATACCGAAGATCTTATACTTAATGCAAGCGAAGTAATGAAGAGCCCGGGTATCCCGGAAAAAAACAGCCTGGTAAAAAAATAAGGGCAGCAGGCATTCCGGTTATCAGTGAAATTGAATTGGCTTACCGGTATAAAGGAAAAAGTAAAATAATAGGGATAACAGGGAGCAATGGAAAAACTACCACCACTTCGCTGATCTACCACATCTGTAAACATGCAGGTTTGGATTGTGCGGTGGTAGGGAATATAGGGTTTTCATTTGCCAGGCAGGTGGCCGAAGAACCCAAAGAATGGTATATAGCAGAGATCAGTTCTTTTCAATTAGATGATATCAGCAGTTTCAGGCCAGATGTTGCTGTGTTAACAAATATTACCGAAGACCACCTGGACCGATATAATTATAAAGTTGAAAATTATATAAAAAGCAAGTTTAGAATTATTGAAAACCAAAATGAAAACGATGTGTTTGTGTACTGTGCAGATGATGAATTAACAATAAAGAATATTACTAACTATACCATTAAATCTATACCAGCACCAATTGCCATGAATAAAGAACTACCACAAGGCGCTTATTTAACCAATGCTCAAATGCATATTAAATGGCGCACAGAAGAAATGCAAATGAGTATCAACGATTTTGCGCTTAAAGGAAAACACAATTATTATAATAGTATGGCAGCAAGCATGGCTACAACAGCAATTGATATCCGAAAGGAAAAAATAAGAGAAGCATTGCAAACTTTCGAAACGCTGGAACACCGCATGGAACCTGTTGCTACAATTAAAGGCGTAGAATTTATTAATGATAGCAAAGCCACCAATGTAAACAGTACCTGGTATGCTTTGGAAAGCATGGAAAAACCTGTGGTACTCATCTTAGGCGGCGTAGATAAAGGAAACGACTATGCTATTCTTAAAGAATTGGTTGCCGAAAAAGTAAAAGCTATTGTATGCCTGGGTACCGATAACTTAAAAATTCATGAAGCTTTTGCAAATGTAGTACCTCAAATTGTAAATACTGATAATGCTGTAGATGCTGTAGCAACGGCTTTTCATTTTGCCGGCAAAGGTGATGTGGTTTTGCTTAGCCCGGCTTGTGCAAGTTTCGATTTATTTAAAAATTATGAAGACAGGGGGCTGCAATTTAAAAAAGCTGTAAAAAACCTTTAGTAGTAATGGCCGAAAACCTAAATATTAAATCTATTTTAAGCCCGGGGCTTAGTAATATGGGTGGCAGCCTTGTAAATAAAACAAGGGGCGACAGGGTAATTTGGGCAATTGTAATTATCCTTACGCTTGCCAGTTTATTACTGGTGTATAGCAGTACAGGTTCGCTGGCATATAGAATGAGTAAAAGCAATGAAAGTTACTTGTTTAAACAATTTGCCTTTATCATCTTTGGTTTATTTATTATTTACTGGGCACACCGCATCAATTATACCATTTATTCCAGGGTGGCTATAATTTTATTTTTAGCGTCTGTTCCTTTATTGATTTACACTTTAGCAGCAGGAGTAGAGTTAAACGCTGGCAGCCGTTGGATAAAGCTTCCGGTAATTAACATGACCATGCAAACATCCGACCTTGCAAAGCTTGCATTGTTTATGTACCTGGGCCGCCAGCTGAGCCGCAAGCAAAAAGTAATTAAAGATTTCAAAAAAGGATTTCTACCCATACTTTCACCGGTGATTTTAATTTGCAGTTTAATAGCGCCGGCAAACCTTTCTACGGCCATACTTATTGCCGGCACCAGTTTTATTCTCATGTTTATCGGCCGGGTAAATACCAAACATATATTGGCAACTTTGGGTATTGCTTTTATTCCTATAGTATTACTGGTGGGTATTGCCATTAGCACCTACGATAAAGAAACGCATGAAACAAAAAAACTGCCGGGTATCCTCACCATGGGCCGAATACCCACATGGATAAGCAGGGTGCAAACATTTTATTATGGCAGTAATGAATTGGAAAGTGATAAAACCTACCAGGTAAATCAGGCAAAAATTGCCATTGCAAAAGGGGGCATATTGGGGGTGGGGCCGGGCAACAGCGAACAAAGGAATTTTTTGCCACACAGCTACAGCGATTTTATTTATGCCATCATAATTGAAGAATATGGTTTGTTTGGCGCAGCATTTATAGTTTTTATTTACCTGTTATTTCTTTACAGGTGCATCCGCATTTACAAAAGGTGCCCTTATGCCTTTGGTGCTTTCCTGGCATTGGGGTTAAGTTTTATGCTGGCCATTCAGGCTATGGCAAATATGGCTGTTAACGTAGGCCTGTTCCCCAACACAGGTGTTACGCTGCCATTGGTAAGTATGGGCGGCAGCAGTTTTTTATTTACCTGTCTTTCTATTGGTATTATCTTAAGCGTGTCCCGAAATGTAGAGCAGCAGGAAGGAACCCAGGTTGAAGAAATTAAAAAGGAAATTGAAGAAGAGGAGGTAAAAGAAATTGAATAAGATTATTATAGCAGGTGGTGGAACAGGTGGGCACATTTTTCCGGCAATTGCAATTGCCAATGCCATAAAAAAACAAAGCCCGGCAACAGAAATTTTATTTGTGGGCGCCAAAGGAAAAATGGAAATGGAAAAAGTGCCGCAGGCAGGGTATAAAATTGTTGCTATTGATATTGCAGGATTGAACAGGAGTTCTTTGATAAAAAATATTTTTTTGCCTTATAAATTGCTGAAAAGTTTTTTCCAGGTTGCTAAAATTTTTTCAAGGTTTAGGCCAGGTGCAGTAATTGGGGTTGGCGGCTATTCCAGTTTCCCCGTATTAAAGTATGCACAGCAAAAAGGGTTGCCCACTTATATACACGAAAGCAATTCTTTTGCCGGGAAGAGCAACATCTGGCTATCTAAAAAAGCAAAAAAAATATTTACTGCATCTGCAGGTATGGAAAATTTTTTCCCGGCCAATAAAATAGTAGTAACGGGCAACCCGGTAAGAAAAGAAATTGTGCAAAGTGCTGTGAGTAAAAAAGAAGCATTACAATTTTTTAACCTTGATGCAGCTACAACAACCATTTTGAGTATTGGCGGGAGCTTGGGCGCACAGAGTATTAACGAAGCCATTGCCCGGCACATAAATGAATTTACAGAAAATAACCTGCAACTCATTTGGCAAACCGGTAAGCCCTTTAAACAAAAGGCCGAAGAGGTTGCAAAAAATTTGAGCAATGTATATGTAAGTGATTTTATTATGAGGATGGATATGGCTTATGCCGCAGCAGACCTTGTTATTAGCCGCAGCGGTGCAATGGCCATTGCAGAATTGAGCGTGGTAAAAAAGCCAGCAGTATTTGTGCCTTACCCTTTTGCAGCCGAAAATCACCAGGTGGCCAATGCAAAAATGCTGGTAAACCAAAATGCGGCATTAATGGTGATGAATGATGATGCAGCAACAAAACTTGTTGCGGAAGTAATAGCACTAAGCAAAAACGAGCAAAGGAGAAATGAACTAAAACAAAATATTGGAAAACTTGGGGTAACCAACGCAGATGATAGCATTGCAACACAGGTATTAAATGACCTTAACTAAATATCAGGTTTGGAAAAAACAGGGAACATAATTGATAAAATTGAAAAGATAAAAGCGCCAGTTTACTTTTTGGGTATTGGCGGAATTGGCATGAGCGCCCTGGCAAGGTATTTTAATAGCCGAGGCCATAAAGTGAGCGGTTACGACCGTACAGAATCGGAGCTTACAAAACAATTGGTTAAAGAAGGTATGATAATTCATTATGATGATAATATAAGCCTGGTTGAAAAAAATGCAGCCCTGGTAATTTATACTCCTGCAATTCCTGTAGGGCATAGTGAATTTAATTTTTTAAAAACCAATGGCTTCACCATTATTAAAAGAAGCGAAGCGCTGGGTTTAATTACAGAAAATAAATTGAATATATGTGTTGCAGGCACGCATGGTAAAACAACAACAAGTGCTATGGTTGCCCACATTTTACGGGATAGTGGTTTTGGTTGCAATGCATTTTTGGGAGGTATTGCTACCAATTATAACAGTAATTTCTGGAGCAGCGAAAAAAATGTATGTGTGGCAGAGGCCGATGAATACGACAGGAGTTTTTTGAAATTAACGCCGGATGTTGCCGTAATCACCGCAATGGATGCCGATCACCTGGATATTTATGGTACAGAAAAAAATATGCAGGATGCTTTTATAGAGTTTACCCAGAGAATTAAGCCGGGCGGATTACTGATACACAAACAGGAACTTGCAAGAAGTAAGGAATTTAAAGCCGGCAAAACCTGGACGTATGGCGCCAGAAAAGAAAACGCAGATTCTTTTGCACAAAATGTAACTATTCAAAACGGCGCTTACAAATTTGATGTTACCATAAACAAGCAAACAATAAAAAATGTTGAGTTGAATATGGGTGGCAGGCATAATATTGAGAATACGGTGGCGGCAATCGCCATTGCCAGGTATTTGGATATAGATGAAAAAAAAATTAAAAGTGCCGTTTCATCTTTTCAAGGAGTGAAGAGGAGGTTTGAGTATGTGCTTAAAAACAACAGGCATATTTTAATTGATGATTATGCCCACCATCCGGAAGAATTGAGGGCGCTTATTACCAGTGCAAAAGAATTATATCCTGGTAAAAAATGCACAATTGTTTTTCAGCCCCATCTGTACAGCAGAACAAGAGACCTTGCCGATGGATTTGCCGAAGTGCTGGCAATTGCCGATGAAGTGGTTTTGTTGCCCATTTACCCGGCAAGGGAATTGCCTGTAGAAGGCGTAAACAGCGAAATGATTTTAAGCAAAATGAATATACAGCAAAAAATAGTAGTATCTAAAACCGGCTTGCTGGAATTGCTGAAGAAAAATGAAACAGAATTATTAATAACGGCTGGCGCAGGCGATATAGATCTGTTATTGGCAGAAATAAAAAGCATTTTAGTAAACAATAATTGATGGCAGTAAATAAGCAACATATCGTAAAAGTATTGATTGGCTCTTTTTGGGGTGCATTAGGAGCTGCAGTGCTGGTATTGCTCATAGCTGCCATGCATAAAAAAAATGCAGCTAAATGTAATGGGGTAGATGTGGAGATTAGGGGCGTAAGCACTAACTTTTTTATAGATGAAGCAGATATTATTGGCCTTATACAAAGAGAAGCTGGCGGTAAAATGGAAGGCAGGCCGGTAGAAAAATTTAATTTAAAAAAACTGGAAACCGGGCTCGAAAATGATGTTTGGATAAAACATGCCGAACTGTTCTTTGACAATAACGGAATATTAAAAGCCATAATTGATGAGCGGGAACCTGTGGCAAGGATTTTTTCCGCCACTGGTGCTACTTTTTATGTAGATAGCAGCAATATGATTTTACCATTGAGTGAAAAATTTTCTGCACGACTGCCGCTATTTACCAATTTTCCAGCAGATACCAAAGTGCTTAAGATAGCAGACAGTTTGTTGCTTAATAACATCAATAACCTGGCGCAAATAATCATGGCCGATTCTTTTTTAATGGGTATGATTGAACAGGTGGACATTGCCGCAGGCAATAGTTTTGAAATCATCCCTAAAATTGGGAAACAGGTAATTGAATTTGGAGATGCAAATAACGCAGGAGAAAAATTTAATAAACTGAAACTTTTTTATAAAAACATTATGCTTAAAGCAGGCTGGAACAGATATAGTAATATTAATTTACAATATAAAGACCAGGTAGTGGCAAAACTGAGAAATAAAGAGGATGTAATCGCCGATTCACTCCGCACATTGCAATTGCTAAAACTTATGGCAGATAAAGCTGAGGCAATGGCTTCGGATTCTTCACTTGCCGGGCAATCTGCAGATAATAGTGATAAACCCGTGCAGGATAATGACATCATTCAGCATTCTTTTGAAAGAGAGGATGATGGAAACAATGAGCAAATAGGAACCAATAACGTGGTACAACAAAATATTACCCCAGGAAACATAAATAGCATCACCTCTGAACCCACAAAACCTTTGGTAAAACCCGCCAAGCCAGCTCTTAAACCTGTTCCTATGAAGACAAAACCCTTGGAAAAACCCATTATTAAGCCGCCAGGAAATACTATTAATAAAATTGATTCCGGGAAAAAACCAAAAGCAGTAATGCCAGGGAACCATTAAAAATATTTTTCTTTTTATGGAACTAATACAAAACATACAAACACAAAAAAATACAACTATGAACCAGGAACAACCCATTATAGTAGGCCTCGATATAGGCACTACTAAAATTGCAGCCATTGCCGGCCGTAAAAATGAATTCGGTAAATTGGAAATTTTAGGATTTGGCCGTGCCAATAGCAGCGGTGTACAGCATGGTATGGTTTTGAACATTGAACAAACCATAAAATCTATTCAGCTGGCGCTGGAAAATTGTTATAAATCCAACCCCGAACTTGCAATAAATGAAGTGTATGTAGGCATTGCCGGACAGCATATCAAAAGCCTGCAAACCCGTGGCGATATTGTACGCCAGCAAAATGAAGAAGAAATTTGCCAGGAAGAAATAGACCGCCTCATTGCCGATCAGTACCGCACTTATATACCAGCCGGCGATCAGATTATTGACGTAATTCCACAGGAGTTTACCGTAGACAATTTTCAAAATATACCCAACCCAATTGGTTATAGCGGGGTAAAAGTAGGCGCCAATTTCCACATTATTACTGGCGATAAAACGGCAATCCGAAATATTAATCGTGCCGTTGAAAAATCAGGGTTAAAAACAAAAGACCTCATGTTACAGCCATTGGCATCTGCTGCTGCTGTAATGTGCGACCAGGACCTGGAGGCAGGCGTAGCCATTGTAGATATTGGTGGTGGTACAACAGACCTTGCCGTATTTTATGAAGGTATTTTAAAACACACTGCTGTAATTCCTTTTGGTGGCGAAAATATTACCAATGATATAAAATCTGGTCTTGGGGTATTAAAAACGCAGGCCGAACAAATGAAAATTCAGTTTGGAAGCGCATTAAGTGATGAGGCAAGAACAAATACATTTATCACAATTCCCGGCTTAAGGGGAATGGCTGCAAAAGAAATATCCGTTAAAAACCTTGCCAATATTATACAGGCAAGAATGAGTGAAATAATGGATTTTGTAAGCTATCACTTAAAACAGATTGGCCTCGATAACCGGATGCTGAACGGCGGTATCATTCTTACCGGTGGCGGATCACAGCTTAAACATTTAATACAGCTTACCGAGTATGTTACCGGCATGAATGCACGAATAGGTTTCCCAAATGAACATTTATGCGGCGGCCATACCGAAGAGCTGACAAAACCCATGTATAGCACCTGCATTGGTTTAATATTAAAAGGCTATAACGATTTTGAAAATAAAAACAAATCGTTTGAGAAAGAATATACCAAAATTTCTGTTGAAGATGATGAAGAAACTGAAGTACATAGTGAAATGGAAATTGAAGCCGGTAATTTTTCAGAAGAAATACCAGCAAGAAAAAGAAATGGTTTAAAAAAATTCATGGACAGCTTTAAAAATAACCTGATAGAAATGTTTAAAGAAGAAGGAGATGCGCAACTGTAATATTCCAGGTTTGTATCTTTTGAAAACAAAAAACCAATGTACCCCGAAAATTAAGAAACAATACTTACTAACTACAACTTACAAAACATGATTTTATTTGATTTGCCCAAAGAACAATCGTCAATCCTAAAAGTAATAGGTGTTGGCGGTGGTGGCGGCAATGCCGTTAACCACATGTACGCCCAAAATATTGACGGCGTTGATTTTATAATATGCAATACCGATGCGCAAGCCATTGCACAAAGCAAGGTGCCCAATAAAGTGCAGCTTGGGCCACACCTTACCCAGGGCCTTGGTGCAGGCGCCAACCCTGCAATTGGCCGTGAGGCAACGCAGGAAAGCCTCGATGAAATTAAGCGCATACTGGAAGTAAATACCAAAATGGCATTTATTACTGCAGGCATGGGTGGCGGAACCGGCACAGGCGGCGCACCAATTTTAGCCAAAGTATGTAAAGACCTTGGTATACTTACCGTAGGTATAGTTACTACGCCTTTTGCTTATGAAGGAAAGAAACGCATCATACAGGCAGAAGAAGGCATACGGCAATTAAAAGATCATGTGGATACACTTTTGGTGATCAGCAACGATAAATTGCGCCACCAGTTTGGCAATTTAAAAATGAAGGAAGCTTTTGCAAAAGCAGACAATGTATTGGCTACTGCTGCAAAATGTATTACCGATGTAATCAATAGTACGGGGCAAATAAATGTTGACTTTGCGGATGTATGCACCGTAATGAAAAACGGCGGAGTGGCCATTTTGGGCAGCGCAGCCGCAGCCGGCGAAAACCGTGCACAGGAAGCTATCGAACAAGCGCTTGCATCACCCTTGCTCAACGATAATGATATCCAGGGTGCAAGATGGATTTTGATTAACATCAATAGTGCCGAAGGCGATCATGAATTTACCATGGATGAAGTAGAAATTATCCAGCAATACCTCCTGAGCCATGCCGGTGAAGACACAGATGTAATTTTGGGCCTCGGTTATGACAACAGCCTCGAAGATAAAATTGGTATTACTTTAATAGCAACAGGTTTTGATCATAAAGATCCATTTCCAAAAGAAAGCAAACCGGCGACTAAAAATAAAGAAGAGGAAAAAATTGTAATGCAATTGAGTATGCCGGAAGCAAATAATCCTGCAAAACCGGTTGCAGAAACAAATGAAAAAATAGTTGACGAAGCAGCAATAGAGCAAGTGGAAAATGAAACGCTTATGGAAACAAAAAAAGTAGAAATACTTAAATTAGATTTTGCGGATGAAGACCCTTATATGCCAAAGCTTAAGGAAGAAACAACAGTAGATTTACCAGGTAAAAATACTGTGGATAAAAATGAAGATATAGAAAGTAGCGAGCCGCTGTTTTTTGAAATATCTTCGGCTTCTGATCAAATACCCATTGTGGAATTTGATTTTGAAAACCCTAATCCCAACCCTCTTACAAAACCAGCAACGGCGCCGCAAGACAATGGAGCCGAAGCCCCCGACAAGAAAAAAGAAAATTTTAATGATGCTAGCAGCACTGCAAAGCCCCTTTCGTCAGGAGCTTTCCTGGCAAAGCCTAAGCAAATTTATGCCGAGGAGTTGCCAAATGCAGACGTTGAATTATCCAAACCAAACGAGGAACCACTGCCAAAGCAAATTGAGCCAGCAGAAGACGAAACTGCAATGTTTGAAATGCAATTGGTAGTTAAAGATTCCAACAATGCGGCGGAGGAAGAGCCAATTGTACAACAAACTCAGCCCATCATGAAGTCTGAAGTTGAGGAGCCTGCAATGCAGGACGAAACTGAAGAATTAAGGCGCCGGGCTATGGAACGCATTGCGAAGCTGCGTAATTTGTCATTCAACATCAATGCAGCTGATCCTAATAATGAGTTTGAATCGGTGCCGGCTTACCTTCGCCGCAATATGGAACTGCATAATCAAATTGCAGATGTGGAATCATTTTACAGTAATGTAACCGTAAAGACCGATGATAAAAACCAGGCCGAGCTCAGCACCATCAATACTTTTTTAGAAGGTAAAAAACCAGATTAATAGTAATGCAGCATAATAGCTGCATTTTACTTTTGTTGTGTTTGTATTTTATAGTTTGTATGTTGCCCCGGAAAATTTTTTTCGGGGCATTTTTATTAGTTTAACGGCGTTTGGTCGTTGGCCTGCGCAATATTGAAAACATGTATTAATGAAAATTTAAAATTAAGGTCGTTGGCTAAAAAACAGGCAACGGCTTTAATGCTTTATACCTGTGGCTGAGAAATGGCAACTTATTGTTTTATAAGCGTAAATCTCAGCGGTAGCGTCATTTCTGTACCGCCTGTATCAAGTACATAATAAGGTGTTCGTTGCTGCCATACATCCATGGTTATATCATTTGCGCTTAATGTTACCTCTACTACCCAATTTATTAATCCTCGATGATGATTTAAGTCTGAAAAAAGGCCATCGAGTTTTTGTGAATTACAGATATATTTAGAGAGGCTAAAATTTGTAATACTATTCATATAACTCCAACTGTCCGAAGTTGGGAGAAACCGGTTGGCATAGTTACTCATTATAATATTATTGCCTTGCTTATATTCAACCCATCCCCATAATTCATCATCAATATTATTGTATACAGGTTCATAAGTTCTTACCGGTTTTAAATAAATGCGTATGGTATCGGCACCGGATACATTCATCCACTCTCCCTCGTATTGCTGCAGGGTATTGCAGGTATCGTATTCAAGTGGATGCTGTGCATAAGCTGTAGCAGATGCGGCTGCTAAAAATATAATTAAAAAGTATTTTTGGGTTTTCATTTTTTTGTTTTTATATCGTTATTGATAAGGGTCTGTTAAAAGGCTCCCAAAAGGGCTTAGGGTAGCAGGGTTCCAGTTAGTACAATTTTCATTGCTTTGGTAAAGGCTAATGGCATTTTCGGCATTTTTGTCTTTTAGCAAATTTTAAAACTATACACATAAAAATTCCTTCTGCATAAGTTATCAGCCCAGGCAGATAAATTTACCCAATTCAATTTTTCTTTACATACTTAGTTAATATTACAATAGTTTGTTCGTTTATTTTGCCTTCAATTTGATCTGTATTACCGGGCACCAACCTTATTTTTTTTACAACAACTCCTTTTGCTGCGCTAAAACTGGTTCCTTTTACATTAAGCGCTTGTGTGAGTACTACAGTATCTCCATTACTCAATGCATTTCCAAACGCATCTTTATGTACTTCGGCCTGTTCAAATATGCTCAGTGCAATTTGTACCACACGCTCATTTAATTCAACGGAGTTCAGGGTTTCATTGGCCCAATCCTGCTCTTTGCATAAAAATAATAGCCGGTAACTAAGGGCTTGTACAGCAGCTTGCGGGCTCCAAATGCTCCCCTCCAGGCAGCGCCAATATTCGCCTTTTTCTTCCTGCATAATTTTTTGCTCACATTCGGCGCAAAGCGCCACGCAATTTGCAGCATCCTCATTACCGGCTATTACAGGGTAACTTGTGCAAGCCGCATGGTTATTGCATAATTCGCATAGTTCGCCGTTTCTTTGAAGGAGTTCTTTTGCTAATTGCATTATTGAAAGTTTAAAAAGTTTGTATGAAAGTAAACTATTTTTAGATTTTGGTAAAAATGCAATTTCTCTGAGTTTCAAATAATGTATACTTAAGGATGAGAATATTTATTTAACAGTAATTCTTTTGTGAGGATAAAAGGCCATTAATAAAGCAGAATTATTTTAGTTTATTAGGAACAATCACCAGCCGGTAAATTATTGCGTTACTTCCAATACTACACTGTAAGCAACAGGCTGTGGCATATCAATATTTGGATAGGGAAGAACTTTCACTAACCTGATAGTGTAACCATTTAATAAGGTATCGTTTGCAGGGGATGAAGTAGTATGATTAGCTTCTGTAGATAAAGAGAAACTTTGGTATGAAAGTTCTCCTGTTTTTATGCTTAATTGAACTGCTGTATAACCTGCCGAGGTATGCATTGCTCCTTCCGGGCACCTGCAATCGGAGATAAGTGAATCAAAGCAAATAACAGGAAATGCTGCTGCTGATATCGGGTACACTTACTCATTTCCAATATTATTTTTTGCGCCTCACTATTGTTTTCCTTTTTGCAACTTCCCAAAATAATTATAGTAATAATTGTTACTATGGCTAAATGAATATATTTTTTCATGATTTTTTTCGATCGGATGCAACAGTAACTGATAATATGAATAAGATGCTTATGTAACCAGGTCAATAAAAATAAAGAATAGCTGAAAACCCCTTTCTGAAATATTTACTATTTTGAAATCTTGGCCTACAGTATTAATGACAACTTGTTGAAAAAAAATATTTCTAAATCGGGCATTATCTTCAACAACTGAGATTTTTACTTTTTGTAAAAAATTTCGCCGTTGGATAAAAGTCAATTAACGCCGTCAAAACCCTTTAGGGCTTTATCACATAATTATCCGGCGTTTTGCCGCCCATTAAATTTTCTATAAAATAATCCCAGCGGCGGCGCATGGCATAGTAGCTGTCACGGCCATAACCATGGCGTGCATTGGGTATAATAAGCATGTCGAAACTTTTATTTGCCTTTATTAAGGCATCGGCTACCAAATAAGTATTGTATGGCGGCACATTATCATCCATACCTCCATGTATCAATAAAAGTTTTCCTTTTAAATTTTTGGCATACACCTGGTTGGCCTGCTCGCTGTAATTGGAATTTCCCGAACTGTCTTTTACCAGTAAACCAATATACCGTTCGCCCCAGTCGTCTTCATAGTTGCGGTTATCATGGTTGCCCGATTCTGCAATGCCTACTTTATAAAATTCCGGATATTGAAACATTGCCGAAGCCGTGGCAAAACCACCACCTGAATGGCCCCAAACACCTACATGGTCCAAATCCAAAAAGGTATATTTTTTTTGTAATTGTTTAATGCCGGCAATCTGGTCGGGTAGGGTATTAATTGCCATATCGCCATAGCAGGCATCATGAAATGCTTTGGAGCGGTAAGGGTTGCAACTGCCTTCAATTTGCACTACAATAAAACCCAGTTGGGCTAAGGCATTACAATCGCTGCGGCTTGCGCTAAAACCCCAGTAGCCAATAGTTCCTCCTTGCGGCCCGGGATAAATATTATTGATTACAGGGTATTTTTTTGTTGCATCAATATTGGGTGGTAAATATAAAAGGCCATATAAATCAAATGCGTTATTTGCTGAGCGAAACGTAAATGGTATTGGCGCCTGCCAGCCACTGGCAAGCAATTGAGAAATATCCGCCGTTTCCAAATCCATCAACTTTTTGCCTTTTGCATCGCTTAAAATAATTTGCGGCGCTGTATTTGGCGAGGAGTAAGTATCAATAAAATATTTATTATCAGGCGAACGAATAATGCTGTGGTTGCCATCTGCAGGCGTTAACCTTTTTAGGTTTTTACCATTAAAATTTATGCTGTAATAGTTTTTGTAATAAGGATTGCTGCCGCTACCACATGCCTCAAATAAAATAGTGCGTTTTTCTTCATCCACATCTATTACCCTGGTAATGGTAAAGCTGCCATTGGTAATTTGGTTTTTTAAATGCCCGGTTGTTAAATCGTATAAATATAAATGGCCAAAATTATTTCGTTCAGAATACCAGATAAATTCATTGCTTGCCGGTAAAAATTTCCAGTTTACATCTCCCTGGCCCGATTCATATTGTGTAGGCACCGTTTCTTCAAAAACATCCCTTACATCTCCGGTTAAAGCATTGGCAACTCTCAGGTTGCTTTTTTTATGGTCTCGGCTTACCGATACAAAAGCTACCTGACTGCCATCTTTGCTCCAGTAAGTATCGGACAAACTGCCGTTGCAGGCAATATCGTCGCATAATGTGCTGCGCCTTGCATCGGCAGGCATTTTAAAACGAATTAATTTTGAATTTTCAATATCTATTACCACACGGTTAATCATGATGATGGCAGAATCTCCTGGCAATGGATATTTCCATTGTTCCAATTCGGGAGCGCCAACCGTAGTTTTTACCAGGTACATATCTTTTACATGGCGCTGGTCTTGCTGAAAGGTTGCAATTTTTTTTGAATCGGGCGACCAAAGCAGTATGGGTTTTTCTGAGTGCGTCCATCCGGCATTATTGGTAGCATAGCCATAATCTTTTGTACCGTCAAAGCTAAGTTGTTTTTCTGCATTGGTTTTTACATCTTTTACCCAAAGGTTCCAGTTGCGGATAAAAGCTGCCTTAGTTTTATCGGGAGAAAGCACTTCAAAGCCGCCCTGCCATACCGGTGCTGAGGCTTTGGGCTCTGTTTTTCCGGGAAATAATGCTGCATAGGTAGCTGCGGTTTGACGTGTTTTTTTCTTTGGGTTTATTAAAACATATTCTTTATCTTTTTGCGTTTGTATTTTATACCAAAAGCCACCATCATCGAGCCAGTTGGGCTGTACAGAAGTTTTAAAAACCAGTTTACTGGTTTTGGCTCCCAGCATTTTTACGGCATTATCATAGTCGGCAGTTGTAAAAGTTTTGCCGCTAAATTGTGCATGGGCATTAAGTATTAAAAAAATACTTGTGGTAAAAAACAGAATTTTTTTCATATTATAAAATTCAGCATTGAAATAATTTTAGATACAGAGGAGAAATATTTTGGTTTAAATGCGGTAACACACAGCATTTATATTCATGCCGGCGCCTACCGATGCAAATATTACCACATCACCTGCATTAAGTTGATGGCTGTCGAGTTTGTTTTTTCGAACCATATCCAGTAAAGTAGGAATGGTAGCCACAGAACTGTTGCCCAATTTGTGTATGTTCATGGGCATAATGCCTTCGGGCATTGTTTTGCTACCATATAATTTATAAAAACCTTTTACAATTCCTTCATCCATTTTTTCATTGGCCTGGTGAATAAATATTTTTTTTAGGTCGGTAATTGCCACGCCTGCTTTGTCGAGGCAGTCTTTCATTGCCATAGGCACATATTTCATGGCATATTCATACACTTTTCGCCCTTTCATTTTTATGTAGCGAACCCTTGGGTCGCTTTCGGGATAATTAGATTTGCCCAAAAATAAATAATATGCTTCTTCGTTACAATGTGCCTGCACGGCAGTTGATAAAATCCCTGGTCCGTTTTCATCCGAGCTTTTCCATTCCAATACACAGGCCCCGGCGCCATCGGCAAAAATCATGCTGTCCCTGTCGTACGTATCCAGCACACGGCTAAGCGCTTCGGTGCCTATCACCAGGCATTTTTTGGCAACACCTCCTTTAAAAAAAGCATCGGCTTGTATAAGGCCCTGTACCCATCCCGGGCAGCCAAATAAAAGATCGTAAGGGATGCAATTGGGGTTATTAATTTTAAGATCGTGTTTTACCCTCGATGCAAGCGCCGGTAGTACATCGGTTTGAATAGTATGTTTAAGTACATTACCAAAGTTGTGGGCCACAATTATCTGATCAATAGTTTCAGGGTTGCAGTGGGCATCTTCAAGTGCAGCTTTTGCAACAATAGTTGCCATATCGGAGGTATTGATGCCGGCATCAATATATCTTCTTTCCTGTATGCCGGTAATCTGCTCAAACTTTTCCACTACTTCAAGCGGATCGGTATCAATTTTTACATGGTCTTCGGCATAAAAACTATGTATGGCAAAATCCTGGTTAGTTTTAATATTACTGGGAATATAACTCCCTGTGCCTGTAATTACAGATCTCATTTATGGTGTATTAATAGTGAACAAACAGGCAAGAACCAGCTTTTTTAAAATAAGGCTGTTTAAAATTAGCCGATAATTGTGAAAATATGGAAAAAATACCTGTTTTTCCCGTTTTTTTACAGAAACACTAACAATTTTCAAAATGATTTGTATTGCCGGAATACCTATTTTTGTTGCTCAAATTTTTAACCATTAAATATGAAAAAATTATTACTCTTTGTTGTAGTGCTGGTTTCTGCAAATGCTATTGCTCAAAACGCAATTACGTTACAAAAGGGCCAGGCTATAAAAATCACCAATACTTCACACATGACAGCTGAGTTAGGTATGGGGATGCAAATGACCAATGATGTAACAGCAATTACAAATGCCGTTGTAAAAGATGAAAATGATGTGAACTACGTTATTTCAAGTAAGGTAACCAAGCTTGTAGTAAAAAGCGAAATGATGGGAAACGCAACCAATTACGATTCTGATAAAAAAGAAGATCAGGAAACAGAAGTGGGCAAATCACTGGCTTCTTTTGTAAACACAGAAAGTACAACCCAATTGAACAAAGCAACCGGCAAAGTAGATTCTATGAAAGTTGCAGATGTAGATGCCGAAGCACAACAAAAACTTGGCCCTTTAAGTGAAACTATGCAAAACATAAGTGGCGATGTAATGATTGCCGGAATTTACCAAGGTATACCTGCAGGTGCAAAACCTGGAGTTACATGGAGCGATACTACTAATAAAGACGGGCTTAATGCCATTAGCCATTATACTTTAAAATCGGTAGATAACGGCATTAGCACCATTGATATGAAAGGCACAATGACCGGAGCTAAGCAAATAGAAGCACAGGGTGGTATGCAGATTGATATGACAATTGATGCCAAAAATTCAGGAACTATTTTAGTTGCTGCAAACGGCCTGGTAAAAAAACGTACCCTAAAAGTAGAAATGACCAATGAAATGAATGTTGCAGGCCAGGCAATGACAATGACAGCCACTACAGATTCTGAAAGTACTGTTGAATAATTTTTTAAATAAATTTTTTTCAAAGCCATGAGTAATCGTGGCTTTTTTATTTATTGAAAAGCATTTTAAGATAGAATAAGGGATTGGCTAATTTTTTCCTTACATCTATTTCTGCAAACATTGCGGTAAGCAGGTTCCGTAATTCGGCGCTTTTTGCTGTTTTATTCATGAGTAAATTAAACAACCAGGGCCTCGTGGCCAGTTTTTGTAACGTAGTGCTCATCTTTAACTCCGGCCCAAGCACACGATCAATATCTTTATTATACTGTTGTAAAAACTGCTCCGAAAAATCATTATTTTTCACCGCATTTTCTGCAACATTTGCCGCATAAAAACCAGAGTACATGGCATTGCCAATGCCTTCGCCGGTTAAAGGATCTATAAGGCTTGCAGCATCACCAATAAGCAGGTAACGGTTGCCATACAGTTTTCTTTTTTTGCTTCCCAGCGGTAAGCCATAGCCGTCAATATTTCCATCGGGTGATGCTTCAGAAAAACGGGATTTAATTTCAGTGTCGGTATCAATAATTTCTAAAAGCAGCTTGCGTAAATTTATTTTTTTATGCTGTAAAATGCTGCTGTGCACGCCAAGGCCCACATTGGCTGCGCCGCCAGGCAAAGGAAAAATCCAAAAATATCCGGGCAATACTTTTTTTAAAAAATGCAGTTCAATAAAACCATCTTCATTTAAGCCTTTTACATTTTTATAATAAGCTCTTATGCCTGCAATATGGTGCTGAGGTTCCATTTTAATTCCGCCGGTTACTTTGGCAAAGCGGGAATGTGCGCCATTGGCCACTATCAGCAATTGTGCCTTTATTTCTATATTTCCGGTTTCGTCGTTTAAAATATAGCCTTCCTTTGTTAAAGTATGCGAAACAATATTGGTGTTTTCTAAAAAAGTAATTTTTGGTTGCAGCCGCAATTCGTTGGCAAGAAAATGATCAAAATCAAAGCGCCGGCTAACAAAACCCCGTGGGTTATGTAAATTATTTTTATAGTTTAAGGAAAAAGGGATAGGAACCGACCGCCTGTTGGGAGAAGTAAAAATAATGCCGAAGCTATTATTTTTATAAGGCTGTTGCTGAAATTTTTTGATGATGGATGGATCTATTTTATCCAGTATGGCCGCAACTTTTCCACTAAGCCCATCCCCGCAAATTTTATCACGGGGAAAAGTTGCTTTATCGGCAACAATACATTCTATACCCAGCTTAGCCAGTTGCAATGCGGCAGTAACGCCACCCGGGCCGGCGCCAATAATGCATATTTTTGTTTGATAAACCAAGTATAAAGGAGCAGGGTTTTAAATATCTTTTAATGCTGAAATGGTAGCAACAGGGTCTGCAGATTTAAAAACGGTATTGCCTGCAACCAACACATCGGCACCTGCATCAATAATAGCCCTTGCATTTTGTAAGGTTACGCCACCGTCAATTTCAATTTTTACTTTTAAACCCTTTTCGGTTATCATGGCTTTTAATTCCCTGGTTTTTTGCAAGGTATGTTCTATAAACGACTGTCCTCCAAAACCAGGGTTTACACTCATCATGCAAACCAAATCTATATCGGCCAATATATCTTTTAAAGCTTCAACAGGTGTATGTGGGTTAATGGCAACACCACAGTGCATTCCCAATGATTTTATTTGCTGTATATTTCTGTGCAGGTGCCTGCATGCTTCAATATGCACCGTTAAATTATCTGCACCGGCTTTTTTAAAAGCTTCTGCAAATTTTTCCGGCTCTTCAATCATTAAATGTACATCACAATATTTAGTGGTGGCTTTTCTAAAAAACTCCACCAGCATTGGGCCAAAGCTGATGTTGGGTACAAACCTGCCGTCCATCACATCTAAATGATACCAGTCTGCTCGGCTGTTATTGAGCATGTTGCAGTCCTGTTGCAGGTTTAAAAAATTTGCCGACAATAAAGAAGGTGCTATAATGGCCATGGTAATTATTTAAGATTAATGTTTAATGCCCAGTTTTGCCAATGCATCTTTGGCTTCAATATAATCCGGTGCGTAAATTAATGCAGTTTCGTAACTTTCTATGGCTTCTTCTTTTTTTCCGAGTTTTTCAAAGTTAAGGCCCATATAATAATAACCTTCTTCATACCGGTTATTAAGTTTTACCGCTTTTTGTAACACCTGTAAAGCATCGGTATATTTTTGTAAATCGTAAAGCGCTATGGCTTTTTCCCGGTAGGCTTCCATAAAGCCATAGTCGGTAGCAAGCGCCTTATCAAAAAAGCCAATAGCTTTTTCTTTTTGATGGGTAGCGCTAAAGTAAAGGCCTTTTATAAAAAATGCTTCCCGGTTGGCATTGGCTTTGTTACCAATGAGCAAAGCATCGGCCATGGTGAGTGCATTTTCATTTTTTGTTTGGGCATAAAGCGTACCTAATGAAATTACATATACCGGTTCCGGAAAAATGGAAATTGCTTTTTCAAATGCCTGGATAGCCGTAGCCGTATCTCCGTTTTCATAACTCAATATGGCTTTAATATCCCAAAGCCTGGCTATGCTGCTATCTTTTTGCAAAGCCTGATTTATTGTTTTTACCGCTTCGTCATAATTGCCGCCCTCCCGGTAATATTGAACCAGGTTTTCCATCAAAATAAGGCTGTCTGGGTATTTTATTATTTCTGCTTTTAATTTTTCTTCCTGAGTGGTTACTGTGCTGCCTGGGATATCATTTTGCTTTTTGTTATTACAGGAAACAACAAATACAGTAAAACCCCAAATCAAAATCCTTTTCATATTGCAAAAGTAATGGTTAACTGCAGTACATGACAATTTGCTGACAATACTATTTTTTATTAGGCCTAACTTTGCAAAAATTATTTTTTGATGAGATACAGTTTTATTTTATTGGTGATTTTATTTTTTGGGCAAAACACACTAAAAGCCCAGCCCTTAAACGATTCCATACATTTTAACGGCGAAAGCCATTTTGCCAACATACGCCAGCTTACTTTTGGCGGCGATAATGCCGAAGCTTATTTTAGCTATGATGGTAAGTATTTAATTTATCAATACACCAACCAGGCAAAAGGTATTAATTGCGACCAGATTTGGATGGGAAAAATTCCCCAAGAACCTAATGAAACCTTTAACCCAAAACTGGTGAGTACAGGCACCGGCCGCACAACCTGCGCTTTTTTTTACCCCGATGGCAAGCACATTATTTATGCTTCTACCCATTTAAACAGTAAGGAATGCCCGCCGGTTCCCGATAGGAAAAAATATGGCAACAAATATATTTGGCCCATTTATGAAAGTTTTGATTTATTTAAAGCCGATACCAATGGCAAAATCATAAAGCAGCTTACCAAAACTAAAGGCTACGATGCCGAAGCCACCATTTCTCCCAAGGGTGATAAAATTGTATTTACCAGTATGCGTGACGGTGATTTGGAATTATATACTATGGACATAAATGGTAAAAATGTAAAAAGGATCACTCATGCTTTAGGTTATGATGGCGGTGCATGGTTTAGCCCTGATGGAAGTAAAATTATTTGGCGTGCCAGCAGGCCTGCTGTAGAAGCAGATATTAAAGAGTATAAAGAATTACTTGCGCAAAATCTTGTAGCACCTACCAATATGGAAGTATGGATTGCCAATGCCGATGGCTCCAACCCACAAATGCTCACCAATTTGGAAAAAGCAAACTGGGCTCCCAATTTTATGCCCGATGGAAAACGCTTTATTTTTTGCAGTAACCATGAGTATAAAAGGGGTTTCCCTTTTAATATGTATATGGCCGATGCCAATGGAGGAAATATTACCAAGATATCGAGGGATAAAGGTTTTGATGCTTTCCCTATGTTTAGCCCCGATGGTAAGAAAATTGTTTTTTGCAGCAACCGCAATAATGGCGGCACAAGAGATACTAATATTTTTATAGCCGATTGGGTAGAATAATTTCAGGCAAAATTTTTAATAATTATGAAGCGTAAAAAAAGGTTGACAGGATTTCCGGTCAACCTTATAAATTTATTTAATACAGTATTTATTTTATGCCTTTTATTTTTTTTACCGCTTCGGTAATTTTTGGCACAACTTCAAATGCATCTCCAACAATGCCATAATCTGCAGCTTTAAAAAATGGCGCTTCAGGATCTTTATTTATCACTACAATAACTTTGCTGCGGTTTACGCCAGCTAAATGTTGTATAGCCCCCGAAATACCAATTGCAATATATAAATTGGGCGCTATTGCAAGCCCGGTTTGACCTACGTGTTCGTGGTGTGGCCTCCAGTTTACATCACTCACAGGCCTGCTGCATGCAGTAGCTGCACCTAATGCCTTAGCAAGGTCGGTTACCAGTCCCCAGTTTTCGGGGCCTTTCAATCCACGGCCACCGCTTACCACAAGTTCTGCTTCGCTTAATGATATTTCCCCTTCAATTTTGCTGGTACTTAGAACTTCCACTTTTGGTGCTTCTACCGTAATGTTTAAAGCAGCAATTTCTGCGGTACCGCCTGTTGCATGTACACCAAATGAGTTGGGGTTTAATGCAATAATTTTTTTTGCCGTGGCAATACTGATATGTGCAAAAGCTTTTCCGCTAAAAACACTTTTCTTTACCACAAAACCATTTGAAATATCCGGCAATGCAACGGCGCCGGATACTAACCCGGCTTTAAGTTTTACGCTCAGCCTTGGCGCTACTGCTATTCCTACGGAGTTTTTACTAAATATTATTATTTCGGCGTCTGTAGTTGATACAACCTGTGCTAATGCATGGGTATAGGCCTGCGAATCTAATGTGTCTAATACCGGGTTGCTTACGGTGTTTACTTTTTTAATGCCATAATTGCCGAGCTGCTCAAGCCCTGATGGGGCCGTACCCAGTACCACGGCTTCGGCAGTAGTAGAAAGCTGCCCGGCAAGCTGAGATGCATAAGATGCGGTTTCAAATGAAGACTTTTTTATTGTGCCTTCTGCATGATCTATAAATACTAATATGCTCATAACGAATTTTTGCTTTTATAAATTTTTTAAAATACCAGGTTAAATAACCCTTGCTTCTTCGTGCAATAACTTTACTAATTCTTCAGGGGTATCGGGGCTTACTAATTTTACACCTTGCTTGGCCGGAGGCAATTCAAATGAAACAATGTTGGTTAAGCTGTCGGCAGCAATGGGTTCCATTACTTTAAGCGGTTTGGTTCTTGCGCCCATAATACCTTTCATATTGGGTATGCGTTGTTCTGCCATACCTTGCTGTGCGCTGAAAATTGCCGGTAAGGCAACTGTGTCTTTTTCTTCGCCTCCTTCAATTTCACGGGTAACAATAGCACTGGCATTCTGTAAATCGAATTTGGTAACATTGGAGATGAAGGGAACATTAAGTAATTCCGCAATCATACCTCCTAAAGAAGATCCATTATAATCAATGGTTTCTTTACCAGTAAAAATAATATCATAACCGCCGCTTTTGGCTATTTCGGCTATTTGAGTAGCAATGTAATAGGTATCTGTATTGACGCTGTTTATCCTTATGGCTTCATCTCCGCCAAGTGCCAATGCTTTACGGATTATAGGATCGTTATCGGCTTCGCCAACATTTATTAAATGTAATACCGCTGATGGATCTGCTTCTTTAATTTCAATGGCTCTTACCAGGGCATACCATTCATCATAAGGATTGATGATCCATTGAACGCCATCGGCAGCAAATTTCGTATTGTTATCCGTGAACGCTATTTTTGCCGTAGTATCAGGCGTTTTACTGATACAAACTAAGATTTTCATGAAAAAAATATTTTGCCCTCAGGCAGGTTAAAAAAATGGTTGTTTATGCAACTAAATGCAAATATAATGTTTTGCAAAGATACCGGGTAACAATCCTATAAAAAAATGATGGACAGGATAGAAAAATTGAAAGAATTTTTAAAAACTAACGCTACAGATAGTTTTTTACAACATGCGCTGGCATTGGAATATATTAAATTGGGCGAAGATAATTTAGCCAAAGGCCTATTTGAGCGCATTTTGTTATATGAACCGGCATATATTGGTTCTTATTACCACCTGGCAAAATTGCTGGAAAGGCAGCAGGATTATGAGGGAGCCATTAAAATTTATAAAAAGGGTATGGTAGAAAGTAAAAAAGCCGGCGATAACCATGCTTATAGTGAATTACAAATGGCATTAGAAGAAATTACGGATTAAATAATATTTTTTATTAATTGCCGGTTGGCAAATTTAAATATGCTTCAGTCTTTTCAGCATTATATTGAAAGCAACCATCTTTTTTTGAAAAAAGATAAACTGCTGGTAGCTGTAAGTGGTGGCGTGGATAGTATTGTGCTTTGTGATTTGTTGCAAAAATGCGGTTATACTTTTGCAATAGCACATTGTAATTTTCAATTAAGAAAGGAAGAGAGTGATGGCGACGAAGTTTTTGTAAAGCTAATTGCGGAAAGGTTTCAAAGACAATTTTTTATTAAAAAATTTGATACCAACCTTTACGCTGAAGCTAATAAAGTGTCTACACAGGTTGCAGCCCGTGAATTGCGCTATCAATGGTTTGCCCAATTAATTGAAAGAGGCGAAGCAAATATGCTTTTAACAGCCCATCATGCAAGCGATAATATAGAAACCCTGCTGATGAACTTTTTTAAAGGAACAGGAATTAAAGGCTTACAGGGGATTTTGCCCAAAACAAAAAATAAAATCACTATTGTAAGGCCGTTCCTTTTTGCCCAAAAAGCAGCCCTTTTGCACTATGCCAAAGAAAACAAGCTGCCCTTTAGGGAAGATTCATCCAACGCATCAGATAAATACACCCGTAATTATTTTCGCAATAAATTGCTGCCTGCTATACAAAGAGTATATCCCGGTGCAGAGGCCAACCTGTTGCATAATTTGCAACGTTTTAATGACGTTGCCATTTTATACAACATGCAAATTGAAGAAATAAAGAGAAAATTAATTACGGTAAATAACGAAGAAACCCATATACCCGTTTTAAGATTGCTGAAAACACCTGCAATGCCTACTGTGCTTTTTGAAATTGTAAAAAACTATGGGTTTGCCGCCACACAATTGCCAGAAATAATAAAGTTGCTAGATGCAGAAAGTGGTAAGTTTATTTCAAACGAAAGATACCGCATTTTAAAAAATCGCAAATGGCTCATCATTTCTCAACTCAGCAATGCTTCAGCGGTTTATATTATAAATGAAGGCGATAGCGAATTATTTTTAGAAGATAAAGTATTGCACATTACTATTCAGGAGCTAAAAGGCGAAATAAACCAATCACCCGATTTTGCTTTTTTGGATAAAAAGGAAATTGATTTTCCTTTGATATTACGCAAGTGGAAGCAGGGCGATTATTTTTACCCATTAGGTATGTCCAAAAAGAAAAAACTTTCCCGTTTTTTTGTGGATAATAAATTGTCGCTGTTGCAAAAAGAAAATACCTGGGTGCTGGAGTCCAATAAAAAAATCATTTGGGTGCTGGGTATGCGCATTGACAACAGGTTTAAAATTACCGGTGCCACAAAACAGGTTTTGCGCCTAAAATTGCAGCACAGCAGCTAAACCATAACTATCACTTTGATAATAGGGCAGCACCATTGCCTGTGTTTTACGTTTATTTTTTTTCAGCGCTTTATTTATTTTAGGAAAAAGCCAGTATGCTGCTTCTGTGGATAATATGCCAATACCTGCGCCTGCACATACATCGCCAAACCAATGTTTATTATTAGCCATTCGGTTGGCAGCGGTAAAAAGGGCAATGGGAAATGTGGAAATAGCAAGCCAAAAATTATTGTTTTGGTATTCCCGGTAAAAAAAATGTGCCGCTGAAAATGATAAGGCTGCATGCCCGGATGGAAACGATAAGAAATTACTGCTATCCGGCCTCATTTCTTTAATACTGTGTTTTAAAGAATATACCAATACTGATGTGATTGCCTGTGCCGTAAAATAAATGATTGACCTGTCCCGGATATTATGCTCGCCTTTAACTCCTGCTAAGTTTAAGCTGTAAACTAATGCTGCTGGCGCAAAGCGGGCGATATTCACCGGTTTAAAAAATGTGGAAAAACTTGTTTTTGGTTCATCATAAATGCTTGTGTTGTTGCAACCATTTAAGCATTTTTCTTTAGTAATAAATCCAAAACTTATTAATGCAGCAGGTAAAATAAGTTTTTTGTAGCTCAACTGGTAAGCACTCTTAGGCCGGGTAATTAAGCTGTCAGCTTTCAACTGTGCAAAACCGGTAATTTGCAAAAAAAGAAAAGTGGAACATACAACAAAAAATTTGCTTACCATGCTTAATTGTTTACCTGCCAAATAAACTTACATGTTTTAACTCTTCTAAAATAGGCCCTATTAAACCCGGTTGCAAACTGGAAATTAATATTATAGTAAATGCAAGCCCAAACAAAGAGCCCCAAAGGTGTGCATCATGGTTAATATTATCTGCATTGCGTTTGCTCATATAAATACAATAAGCAATATAGAGCAAAGCATACACTGCCGCAGAAATTTTAATGGCGCCATAAATATAAATACTGTTCCAGGGATTAAAAATGATGGCTGCAAATACTACGGCAGAAACAGCGCCAGATGCGCCTAAAGAGCGGTATTGATAATCATCTTTATGTTTGATGTAGCTTGGTATATCGGAAACTACCAGCCCTATAAAATAAAGTAAAAGGTAAGAAGTGCTGCCACCCAGTATATATTTGGTAAAATAAAATTCTACAGCCATGCCAAAAAAGAAAAGGGTAAACATATTGAAAATCAAGTGCAGGAAATCGGCATGTAAAAAACCGGAACTGATGAAACGGTAATATTGGTTTTCTCTCTTTACCAGGTATGGGTGCATTATTGCCTTGTCGGCAAAGGCGGCATTATTAAACCCAATCAGTGATATAATAACGTTGGCGGCTATGAGTAAAATAGTGATAGGATATTCGGAAAAATTCATTGTATTAGTTTTGCTTTTTGTAAAAATAACATAAGGAAAAATAAGGCAGTAAAATTTAAAAGGTGCAGGTAAAGATAATTAACTAATGATGGTATTTTTCATTTTTTAGGATGGTACATGCCCTGTAAACCTGTTCTGCAAGTACCAACCTTACCAATTGGTGCGGAAAAACCAAAGGAGAGAGGCTCCAGGTAAGGTTTGCCCTTTGTTGTATTTTTTTACCTACACCAAAAGCTCCGCCAATTAAAAAAATACATGTTTTTGTACTTTCATTGGCTCTTTGTTGTATGAGTTTAGCCAATCCGTCGTTATTGAGCAGTTTACCCCTTTCATCCAAAAGAATCAGGAAATCATCCTTCTCCAGAAAATTTAAAATAATTTCTTCTTCCTTTATTTTTACATCATCCGGTGCAAGACCCGATGCATTTTTGGGCGAAGGGATAATTTTCCACTCTGCAGCAAAATAATGATTCAACCTTTTGGTGAACAGGTCTATGCCTTCTTTTACATAGCTTTCATTAGGTTTTCCTATACTCCAAAAATATAATTTCATTTTTTTTATTACCTGCTAAATTACTATAATATTTTTCTTAGCCATAGGGTTGCAGCAATAAAAAAAATCCGGGAAAAAGTACCCGGATTTTTAATAAGAAAGTAATGAATATTTTAGAAGCCATGACTTTCTAAGGAATATAATATTTGTGCTTCGTTTGCAGTTAAAGCCTTGCTATATACCCTGCATTCATCAATATATCCACTTAAAGAGTTCATCCAGCCATTGGCAGTATGCGCATTATCATCGGGTCCGCCAAGGGTAAAGCTGTCGGCATCTCCAAAGCTAGTTTGCGTATTAAAGGTTGTATTTGAAGTTTGCGGAAGCAGTGCACCATCTACATAAACCCTTAACGCTCCGGATGGTCCATCGTAAGAAACTACCAGATGGTGCCAGGCAGGTTCCAGCATTTTTGGCCAAACTCTTCCTGCATCAAACCATTGGTCCATTACACAAACTTTACCATAGCTGTTTGCGCCGGTTTCGGATTCATACAAAGTAAAAAATTTAGTTTGCTCCCAGGAGTAGCCGGCTTTATTGAGAGAAAAGGGGAAATAAGTGGAAGGCCCGGAGCTTAAGCTTGCCGGTTGTTGTATCCAGCAGGAAACTGTAACGCTACCCAATGCAGAAACGGTGCTGGCCATATTTGTATTGATGTAACCCGGAGTGGTAACCTGTGCTGCCTTGCCTTTTAAACCGCCTGTTACAAAGCTTACGTTTGCTACATTGCTTGCCGTGCCGGCAGTACCGGTTTCACTGTCGTTATAATTATCTTCAAAAGCCCAATGACCCACTAAGTTGGCTGCCGCCACATCGTCGGCTGTTGGATAACCGGGTATGGGAACAAAAAAAGATTTTTCTTCGCCATACACCAGTCCTTTTTCATTAATAGCATAAGCCCTGTAATAATAGGTTGACAGGTAAGTAAGGCCGGGAACATTTACGGAGTAATTTCCTGAAATGGCATATTTGGCAATTTTATTATCCGAAGTATCAACACCAATTTCGCTACTGTAGCATACGCCGCTTTCGCTTACCATTGAGCCGCCATCGCTGGTAATATTGCCACCAAGCGAAGCAGTTGTGCCGGCTACGCTTGCATCGTTGGTAACAACGGTTGGCATAGTTGCATTCACATCAATGCCAGTGTCTGAATCGGTTTTTTTACAGCCATAAAAGGCCAGTGCCGAAGCCGCCATTAGAATGAATAATTTATTTTTCATGTTAAAAATTTGAAGTATTAAAATGTTATTTGCCCTTACCCTGCAAAACAATTAAAGATTGAAGTTCGGTTGCGCTTAAAACTTTATCGTAAAACCTCACTTCATCTATTTTCCCCCTTAAATAATCTGCCCAACCTTGTGGCCCGCCTGCGGTGCCTATACTTGGGGAACAGTTAAATTGCTCGGTGCCAAAAATAAGTTTTGTTGCAGTGTTTTGAAATACCAGGTTGCCCAGGCCTGCAGATGTAGTGCTGGCTACAAGCCCGCCTCCCTGGTACACGGAAAATATAGATGTAGCTGCATCGTAAGTAAGGGCAATATTTTGCCATGCATTCCAGGGGTTGGCCAGTACGGGATTGGTAAACCATACTTCGCTTTGGGCTTTTACATGTACTTTAAAAGTGGCACTGTTTGCCGTACTTCCATTTTCATAAAACATATCCAGCGAGCCCCAAAAATCATCATCTTTAGAAATGGTAATTGGGGTAATAATTCCACTGGTGTTTTGGGGTGTGTTGATCCAAAAATCAATGGTAAAGCTGCTTACGGTTTTTATACCAGCCGGTAAATCGCAAATGGCATAAGCATTGGCGCCGCCTTGCATGGCCTTACCTACAAAGCCCGAAGAAAAGCTGGTATTTATGCCAGTAGCTTCTGCGCCGGAAACACTGTCTTTATAATGGCCTTCAAAAGCCCAGTAACCCACTAAATGGCCGGCGCCAATTTCGGATGAAGAGGAATAACCGTTTATGGAAAAAACAGGTTGGTAAGTTTTGGGATCAAATTCTTTATAGCATGACGAAAAAAGAAGGCCACAAACTGCCAGGGCAGGAAGAAGCGCCTTTTGTATCCATAATTTATTTTTCATAATAAGTGTTTTTTATTTATTAATTATATCCGGGATTTTGTAGCAACATGCCGGCACTTAAATCAATTTCTTTTTGCGGTATTGGCCACACTTCATTTTTGTTGGCCTGCCAGCCCAATGGTCCAAATACGGTGCTTGCCCTTCCCTGGCGAATAACGTCAAAATATCGGCTGTCGAAATCCATACCCAGTTCCACCCTTCTTTCATGATAAATAGCGGTGCGAATATCTGATTGGCTGGTAGAAGTTATGGCTGGCAAAGTATTGGCAGGTGCGCCATTGGCTATTGCAAAATCCCTTGCTCTTTTACGTACCAGCTCCAGTGATGCCAATGCATTTGCAGTATTGCCTAATTCGTTATTGGCTTCTGCATTTATTAATAACACATCTGCTAAACGGATAACCCTTATGTTTTGTTCGCTTCCACCAGTAGTGGTATAAGAGGCAAAGGGTATATAGGATTTGTAATTATACATAGGGTTAGTAGCAGTAAGGGGAATTAAATCGCCTTCGGCAGAGGTAAGTCCACGAAAAAGTATGGAGCCAAATTTTCTTGGGTCGTTGGCTTCATAAGCATCGGCAAGGTTTTGGGTGGGTGTGTTAAAGCCCCATCCATTACCATCAAAAGGCCCTCTTGCCTGCTGTATTTGGCAATATTGGCTGTTAGATGCTCCCGGAATACTGGGCAAGTAAGCGCATTGAATTTCATAAATAGATTCGGCGCAATTTTCACCTTCGAGCCTAAACATTTTTTCGTAGTTGGTATAAAGGCTATAGCCCATGCCCATTACCTGCTCGCTGTAATTTTTAGCTTCGGTCCATTTGCTTTGGTAAATAGATATTTTAGCTAAAAGTGCAAGAGCAGCGCCTTTTGTGGCACGGCCAATATTTGCACCGGTATAAGATGCCGGTAAACCTGCGGCAGCTTCGGTAAGGTCGGTTTGTATGGCTGCCCATACTTCTGCCTTTGGTGTACGGGGAATGTTGTATTCGCTTCCACTTACCGGTACATGCAGCCTTAGTGGAACATCGCCAAAGGCTCTAACCAACCTAAAATAAGAATAAGCTCTTAAAAATTTTGCTTCCAGTAAATAACGAGCCCTAAGTGCATCATCCATATTAATATTGGGGATATTATCCAATACCTGGTTGCAATAATTTATTTGCTGGTACATGCCTACCCAAAAATCATTCACCCTATCGTTGGATGATGTAACGGTATAAGTGTCAAACTCATTCATAAAACCATAGGAACCATCGGATGGTTCGGTGCCTGTTGAGGCATCATCGGAACCTAAACTTTCTATGGCCATAGTAGCAAATGCTGAAAACGTCCAGCTACGGGTATTGGCATACATGGCATTAACGGCTGCTGTTGCATCTTCCTGGGTTTGCCAAAACTGTGTTACCGGTTGCTGAGCCTGCGGGGGAACATCTAAAAAATCTTTTTTACAACCTGTTATTAAAAGCGATGCAGATAACAGGATAGATAAATAAGAAGCCGTTACCCCTAATTTTTTGTTTAATATTTTCATGATAATATTTTTTTAAAATTAAAAAGTAAGGTTTACGCCAAAATTATAGGTAGCATATAAAGGATGCACCTGCTGGTCAATACCCGACCTTGAAGGTGAACTTGCCGGAACCTCCGGTGTAAAGCCCCTGTAATGGAACCAGGTAAAAGGATTTTGTGCATTTACATACATCCTTAATTTTGAAATTCCTGTACGTTTTAAGCCGGAAAAGGTATAACCTAATTGTGCGTTTCTTACCCTGAAGTAGCTTCCGTTTTCTACATAAAATGAGCTGGTAACGCTGCTATTGCCCGATGTGGCAACAGAAGGATAAGTATTGGAAGTACCTTCTCCATGCCAGCGGTTATCGTAGTAATCTTTGGTATAATTTTCACCTCCAAAGCGCAATGCAAAATTGCCATTGTAAATTTCTATGCCCGATACTCCTTGAAAATCAAGTGTGAGATCGAAGTTTTTGTAACCAACAGTAGTGTTAATACCATAAATCATCCTAGGATTGGGGTTGCCCAATATTACCCTGTCTTTATCATCAATGGCACCATCGTCGTTTACATCTTTAAATTTAAAATCGCCTGGTTTAGCGCCGGGCTGTATTACGGTGCCGCCGCTGTTTTTATAATTGGCAATATCTGCCGCCGATTGAAAAATACCCACTACCTGCCTGCCATAAAACTGCCCTATAGGCTGGCCTGCCATGGTACGGGAAATTACGCTTGTACCCAGGTATTGATAAATGGGGTTTCCTCCGGTGCTTACTGAAGAAACTTTGTTTTTATTAAAGCCGGCATTTGCACTTACGGTGTAATGCCAGTCTTTATTAATATCATCTTTCCAGGAAACAACCAGCTCAATACCTTTGTTTAAAAAGTTGGCCTGGTTGCCAATTATAGTTCCACTGCTTGTACCTACAGAGCCTAATACAGGGATATCAAAAATTGCATTTTTTGTTTTGCGGCTGTACCAGTCAATTTCTGCATACAACCTGTTGTCGAGCATTGAGGCTTCAAGGCCAATGTCAATTCCTTCGCCCAGTTCCCAATCTGTTTTTGGCGTTACTACAGAGTTGATGCTGGCGCCAATACCTGTGGTACCATCTCCGCCTACATATACCAGTTGGCCTGTTTGCGAAGCCGTAAGTACGGAGAGGTTTGCCGGTACACTCATGTTACCTATTTTTCCCCAGCTTCCTCTTAACTTAAGATTGTTAAAAATTTGCTGACTTTCCATAAATTTTTCATTGCTAATGACCCAGCCCAGGCCAATAGAAGGAAAATAACCCCAGTTGTTGCTGAACTTTGATGAACCATCTGCCCTTAATGATGCGGTTACCATATATTTATCGGCAAATGCATAATTAATTCTTCCAAAATATGAGGCAACCCGGTTGATAGATCCTGCATCGGAAACCGTCATGGTATCGCTGCCTAAGGCAAAATATTGTCCGCCGTTAAAATCGGGTACGCCTCTTCTGTAGGCATTCAATCCATAAAATTTATATTCTTGTGCGCCCTGGCCAGCAAGTATTTTAAAAGAATGGTCTCCAAATTTCCTATCGTAAGTCAAAGTGTTTTCAATAATCCAGTTGCGGTTTTCGCCACGGTTGCGGTTTAAGGCGGTAAAATCGTTCCTGTAGGCAACCGGAACCGAATTGTATTTAGTATAGTGTGTATAATTATTGGTTTCTGCCTGCGAGAAATCGCCGCCAATACTACTGTGAAAGGTAAAATATTTTAGGAATTTTAAATCGCCGTAAATATTTCCGTTCAATTTCCAGGTTTTGGTGTTTTGATCAAAAAAGTCAACGGATGCCTGCGGGTTTTTTTGATTGGCAGTAGCAATATTATAATCGCCGGCGTCGCCATAAGCGCCATCGGCATAGTAAACCGGTACTATTGGAGCTGCATTAAACAGTTCGTAAAAAATACCACCCGGCATATCCTTAGATTTGCTTAAAGATGCAGTAGTGTTTACGCCAAATTTTATTGCTTTAGATAAATGTATATCGTTGGAAACATGTACCGTGTACCTGTCGTAGTTATTGGTTTTTACCAAACCATCCTGGTGGTAATAACCCAGGGAAACATTATAGTTCGATTTATCTCCTCCACCTGTGATAGAAACCTGGTGGTTGGTAACCATTGCCGTTCTAAGAATTTGGTGGTACCAGTCTGTTGTGCCAAATGCAGTAGGGTTGGTATACCTGCCTGCGCTTCCGTTAAGTACATCCAGCTCATTTATGAGTTGAGCATATTGCGGACCGTTTACCATGTTTATTTGATTGGTAACAACCTGAGTGCCCACAAACCCATTATAGTTGGCAACAGCTTTGGCATTTTGCCGGCCTTTTTTTGTGGTAACCAAAATTACGCCATTTGCTGCCCTTATACCATAAATAGATTCGGATGAGGCATCTTTTAAAACACTCATACTCTCAATATCGCTGGCATTAATAAAACTAATATCATCGTACCAAACACCATCAACTACAAAAAGTGGGTTGGTATTACCATACACGGTTCCTACACCTCTTATATTAATTTGAGGAGCAGAGCCAGGCGCACCAGAATTGGTTATTTGCACACCGGCAACTTTTCCTTGCAATGCACTTAGTACATTGGATGAGGCCTGTTTGGAAATTTCATTGCCTTTTATTTGTGTAACCGATCCGGTAACATCTATTTTTCTTTGTGAGCCATAACCTACCACAATTACTTCATCAATTTTTTTAACTGCAGGGTTTAAGCTTACATCAACAACATTGCGGTTGTTAACGGCTACGCTTTGCGTTTCGTAACCAATGCTGCTAAAAACCAGTGTGGCATTGGGTGCAGCATTGATGGTATAGTTGCCGTTTGCATCGGTGCTGGTGCCGTTGGTTGTTCCTTTTTCGGTTACACTTACATTGCCCACGGGCTGCCCATTTTCATCGGTAACTCTTCCGGTTACTAATTGTGTCGTATTTTCATTACTGTAGGCCGGTAGCACCAATACCAGGTTGTTGGCTACCAGTTTATACGTCATGTTTGTGCCATTTAGGAGCAATTTCATGGCTTCTTCAATACCAGCGTTGTTAAAACTGATGTCTTTTTTTTGCTTCAATCCTTCCAATGTGGCATTGTAAGCAAAGCGATAGTAACCATCACGCTCAATAGTTTTGAGCGCTTTTTTTACTTCGGTATTTTTCAGATGCATGTTAATGGTTTGTCCCATTAGTGGATCAGCATTTACCTGTAAAGTGCCGATGAGGAGAAAAATTGCAGCAAGCTTCATAACAAGCAAAGTTTTTTGTAGCGACTTTAGCCAAATGTGCCGGCCGATTAGTGCTTTGTTTTGCATAAACATTTTTTTAAAATTAGAAAAAATTTCGGGGTCATAGGTTTTGGATTTTTATTTAGATTTTATATTGTTTATTCTTTTGTATTTATTGCTATTCTTTAATTTGCCAATTAAAATGTTGTTTCCGTTCATATCGTAATCAAAAGGAACCAGTATTTTTAAAATATCGAGCGCTTCATTAACGGTTTCATTTACAAAGGTTCCGCTCATGCGGTAGTTTTTTATTTCTGCATCGGCAAAATGGATAGTTACATTATACCAGCGTTCCATCAAAAAACCGATGGTTTCAAAGTTTTCTTCTTCAAAAACCAGTTTGTTGTACATCCATGCCGTTTCGGGTATATCCACAATTTTCTTGTCGGCTTTAAGTGTGGTAATGGTTATATCAGACCTTTTAATTTTATTGTATTCCGCTAAAACCTTTTTTTCTTTACCGTTATGCGTTAGTAGGTTTTTTTTGGCAAAAACCAGTTTTTCATTGGGGTTTAAAATTACCCTTGCACTTCCGGGTTCGTTACGTTTTACCACTTCAATGGCACCGTGCAGCAAAGTAGTTTCAATATTGGGTTCGGTTTCGTAATCTTTTACATCAAATTTAGTTCCCAGCACTTTTATGTCTATTACCGAAGTATGTACAATAAATGGTTTTTGGGCATTGTGGGTTACATCAAAATAGGCTTCACCTTTTAGTTCCACTTCTCGTGTTTCTTCATTAAAATTTTTGTGGATAATGAGGGAGGAAGCGGCATTAAGCCACACATTTGTCCCGTCGGGCAAGGTAAGTTGCTTTCTGCTGCCGGCAGGCGTTATTATTTTTGAGGCAAGCGCAGGAACCCTGGTTTGTTCTTTAATAGGTTTTTGGGAAACTAAGTTGTAGCCAAAAATTACTATAGGAATAATTGTTGCAGCAATAGATATGTGCCATTTGAATTTTTTCCAAAACCCAATAGAGGCTTTTTCCCCGGTTTCATTTTTTAAAGTATTGAGTAAATGGTCTAATTTTTCTTCAGTTGCACTTTCTGCAGATGAATAGGGTTGCTGCCAAAAAGATTCTAAGGATTGGGCAATAAAATCGTTTTCGGCATCTTCGGCCAAGATGGCTTTTAATTGTTCTATTTCTTCCGGGCTGGCTTCGCCGGAAAGTTTACGGGAAAAGAGATAATATAGTTTTGACGAATTGTTCAAAGCAGTAGCTTATATGTATAAGACAATAGAAAAAGGGTTTACCCTTAATTGCTTTTAACTTTTTTGTAAAAAAGTTTAAGATCGGGCTTTTTTAGAAAATCGTCTTTCATAAACAGAAAAATCCTTTTGATGGCAAGGGCCATTTGGGCCTCAACGGTTTTTGGGGAGATGTTGAGTATTGCTGCAACCTCTTTATATTTTAAGCCATCTTCCCTTATGAGTTTAAAAACAATTTTGCAGCGTGGGGGAAGGGTTTCTATGGCCTGGTAAATTTTTTTAAAGGTTTCTTTTTCAATAATGCTATCTGCAGGGTTTTCAGTGAGCTCTATGTCAATATCGCCAAAGGGTTCGGTAATATTTCGGCGGGCTTGCTGGGCTATATAGTTGAGGGTAGTATTTTTAATTGCGGTGTATAAATATACTTTCAGGTTTTGGATTTGGGGGGCATTTTTATGGTTGCGCCATATTTTAATAAATACATCTTCTGTTACTTCCTCTGCCCACTGTTTATTTTTACAAATAGAATGAGAAAATTGGAACAGCTTGGTATAATAATGCATGTAGAGTTTGCGAAAAGCACCCTCATCCTGCATAGCAATTAGCGGAAGCAGGTTTAATATTTCATCTTCAGAAATAGGGCAGCCTGATGTCATGTTTTTATTTTACCCTTATGAAGGTACTGTTTTTTACAAAACCAGCCGCTAATCTTTCTCCTTAATAAAATCCAAAACCGCTAAACTTTTTATTATTAAATTTTTTTAATTAAAGAATTTTAAAAGCGTTAATCTACCATAGTAATTTTAATGGTATTGGTATTAAGGTGGAGTTTTACCGGGATGCTGCCGGTATTTACTACAATATCCCCTTTTTTTAAATATCCCCTTTCTTTAAGGATATTTATCTGGTCAAAAATTATATCATCAATACTCACTTCTTCATTATAAAACAACCCACGTACGCCCCAGCTTAAACTCAATTGGTTTATGAGAGTGCGTTCTTTACTAAAAATAAATAAAGGTGATTTTGGCCGGTAGCTACTGAGCATAAAGCCGGTATAGCCGCTTTGCGTCATACCAATAAGTGCATCTGCTTTTGCATCCTGCGCAAGTTTGCAGGCATTGTAACATATGGCATCGCTAATAAAAGAAGGTGAATGTGGTTGCGGCGCAAGTAAATCTTCACGGTTGTAATGGTATAAAGTGCTTTCTACATATTGAATAATCCTTGTCATGGTTTCTACAACCAGTTTTGGATAAGCGCCTGTGGCCGTTTCGCCGCTAAGCATTACGGCATCGGTGCCTTCCAGCACGGCATTGGCTACATCGGTTACTTCGCTACGGTTGGGTTTGGTACGGTCTATCATGCTCTCCATCATTTGGGTGGCTACAATTACCGGTTTTGCCCTGCGTATGCATTTGCGAATAATATCTTTTTGTACAATAGGTACTTGTTCAATGGGAATTTCAACACCCAGGTCGCCACGGGCAATCATTATGGCATCGCTGGCCAAAATAATATTGCGGATATTTTTTACCGCTTCGGGCATTTCTATTTTAGCAATAACCTTAAGCTTGCTGCTTTTTTGTTTTATTCTTTGCTTTAAATCAAGTATATCTTCTTCTTTTCGCACAAAAGAAAGGGCAACCCAGTTAATTTTTTGCTCAATAATAAATTCCAGGTCGGCTAAATCTTTTTCAGTAAGTGATGGTAAAGAGAGGGTGCTGTCGGGAAAGTTTACTCCTTTTTTGGGAAGTAAAGTACCGCCAAGTATAACGCTTACAGAAATTTCTTTTTCATTCAATATTTCTTCTACTTTAATTTCCATTTTGCCATCATCGAGAAAAATGCGTTCGCCCACTATTACATCTTTGGTAAGATTGGGGTAGGAGATATAAATTTTATCTTTTGTGCCCACTTGTTTTTCGGTGGTAAAAATGAGTTTGTCGCCTGTTTCTAGGTGGATGCTTGCATCATGCAGTTCGCCCACCCTTACTTTAGGCCCTTGTAAATCACCAAGGATGCCAATATTATAGGGTTCTTCATTATTAATGCGGGTGATATATTTTATGATGGTTTTCTTATCGTCATTGGTGCCATGGGAAAAATTTAGTCGAAAAACATTTACGCCGGCTTTTACCAGCTCCAGCAGTTTTTCGTAGGTATCGCAGGCCGGGCCAACTGTAGCTACAATTTTAGTTCTTTTTTGGGCGTGTGCAATACCTGCTTCTTTATCCATCTCCTGGTACAGGTATTTGCTTATATTTTTATCTGTTGTATTCATTTACTGGTTTCTTTTTTTTTATTAAATTAGGAAGAAAGGATTTTTACAATTTTCATCCATTCTTCATTAATGCGTTGTTTCTTTTTCACGGCTTCGTTCAACGGTATGTAATTGATGCGGTTATTTACTATACCTACAAATACATTAAACCTGCCTTCCATTAGGCATTCTACAGCGTGGTAACCCATGCGGCTGGCAATTAATCTGTCAAAGCAGGTAGGGGAACCGCCTCGTTGTATATGGCCCAAAATACAAACCCGGGTATCCAGGCCGGGAATTTTTTCTTTAATGATTTTGTCAATATAATCTGCCCCGCCTTTTTCGCCTTCTGCAACAATGATAAGGTTTACTAATTTTTTGCGTTTTTCTTTTTCCTGTAAAGAAGCAATTAGGTTGTCAATATCTGTTTTCTTTTCGGGGATGAGGATATTTTCTGCACCGGTGGCAATGCCGCTGTGCAAGGCAATATAGCCGGCATCACGCCCCATTACTTCTATTATAAAAAGCCTGTCGTGGCTTTCGGCCGTATCTCTTATTTTATCAATTGCCTGAACGGCAGTGTTTACAGCGGTATCAAAGCCAATGGTAAAATCTGTACCGGCAATATCTTTATCAATGGTTCCCGGCAGGCCAATACAGGGAATATCAAATTCATTGCTGAAAGTTTGTGCACCCCTGAAACTGCCATCACCACCCAAAATTACCAGCCCGTTAATACCTCTCTTTTTTAAATTGTTATAAGCTTTTTGCCTGCCTTCTTTTGTAAAAAATTCTTTGGACCTTGCTGTTTTTAAAATAGTACCGCCTATTTGAATAATGTTGGCCACACTGCGGCTTTGCATTTGATGGATATCATCTTCTATCATTCCGCTGTATCCACGCACAATGCCAAATACTTCAATGCCATGGTAAAGTGCCGTACGTACTACTGCTCTTATGCCTGCATTCATTCCGGGGCTGTCGCCACCACTGCACATTACACCTATTCTTGTTACTTTTTTTTCTGCCATAATTGGATTTACATTCTTTATTGTTTATTTATGAATAACAAGCATTTGCGTTTAAAAAAAATTAAAATTACATCCGTTCGGGCACTTTTATACCCAGTAAATGCAATGCGCTTTGCAGCACATTTGCCGTAAGCATTGCCAGCCTGAGCCTGAGTTGTTTTTTTTCATCAGTTTCTGCATGTGCAATGGAATGTCCTGCAAAGAACGAACTAAAAGTTTTGGCCAGTTGGTATGCATATACTGCTATTGCAGATGGGTTGTATTCATTTGCAGCAGCAGTAAGTACAGATGGATATTGTTCCAGTAAAACAACCAACTCTTTTTCCAGCGGTAAAAAAAATCCCCGGGTAATTTCTATTTTAGGTGCTTCGTTTTTTCTTAATACCGATTGTATCCTGGCAAAATTATACTGGATAAAAGGCCCGGTAAAACCATGAAAATCTATACTTTCTGCAGGATTGAAGAGCATCTTTTTTTTAGGGTCTACCCTTAATAAAAAAAACTTTAAGGCACCCAGGCCAATGGTAAGGTACAAGGTCTGTAACTCTTCGGCAGAAAAATCTTTTACTTTTCCCAGCTCATTGGTTTTTTGCGCAGCTTCTGCCTGCATTTCTGTTACAATTTCATCTGCATCTACTACTGTTCCTTCCCGTGTTTTCATGCGGCCACTTGGTAGCTCCACCATGCCGTAGCTTAAGTGATAAATCCCTTCGGCAGCTGGAATTTGCAACTTTTCACAAATGAGTTTTAATACTTTAAAGTGATAATTTTGCTCATCGCCAACTACGTAAATGCTTTTGTTGCACTGGTATTGTTTGTGTTTTTCGAGTGCAAGGCCAATATCCTGTGTAATGTAAACGGCTGTTCCGTCTTTACGCTGCACAATTTTTTCATCTAAACCATCAGCCGTTAAATCAATCCAAACGCTGCCATCCTCTTTTTTATAAAAAACATTTTTCTGCAGGCCCATTTGTACCAGTTGCTTGCCTAGTATATAGGTATCGCTTTCGTAGTACATTTTATCAAAATCGCTGCCAATGGTTTTATAGGTTTCATCAAAGCCTTTATACACCCAGCTATTCATCATTTCCCACAAAGCAATCACATCTGCCTTGCCGGCTTCCCAGTCAATAAGCATTTGCTGTGCTGCTTTTATTAAAGCCGTATTTTTTTCGGCTTCATCTTTGCTCATACCACTATCTGCCAGTTCTTTGGCCTGTTTATTATGTTCTGTTCCAAACAATACGTAATAATCGCCAACAAAATGATCACCTTTTGTATTGGTGCTTTCAGGTGTACTGCCATTTGCGTAAAGTTGCCAGGCAACCATACTTTTGCAAATATGGATGCCACGGTCGTTTGCAATGGAGGTTTTAATTACCTGGTAGCCGTTGTATTTTAAAATTTCTGCAATGCTCCAGCCTAAAAAATTGTTTCTTAAATGGCCCAGGTGAAGCGGCTTATTGGTGTTGGGGGATGAATATTCCACCATTACTTTTCCTGTATGGATTGATTTTTTGCCGTAAAAAGTATTGCTGTAATGCTGTTGTAAAAATTGATGCCAATAGCCCTCAGCGATGCTAAGGTTTAAGAAACCTTTTATAATATTGAACCCGCTAAATAATTCAGAGTTTTGCTGTACCAATGCATTGCCTAATTCATTGCCCAGGGTATCGGGGCTTTTGCCGGTTTTTTTTAAAAGGCCAAATAACACAATAGTATAATCACCATCAAATTCTTCTTTTGTTTTATTTACCTGGAAGTCGTTTTCGGTTACCGCAGCACCAAAAAGCCCGCAAAGCGTTTTGGCAGCAGCTTTTTGAATGGATTCAACAATGTGCATAAAGCAAAAATAACAATAACCAGCCGATTGAAAAAAATATGTATGATTTACACATTAAATGGTTCAAAAGCAATGATTTTTTAATAATCAGGCAGGTAAATAGCCTTTGTAAATAAGCGTCAGGAGGAGTATGCCTAAAATAATACGGTAAATGCCCCAAACCTTAAAGCCGTGTTTTTGCAAAAAACCAATAAAAAATTTAATGGCAAGGAGCGCAACTATAAAGGCTACAATATTACCTATAGCCAGCAATTGCAGCTCATTGCTGCTAAACCCGCCATTTTGTCGGTAATATTTAAATAATTTATAGCCAGATGCAGCCAGCATGGTAGGCACGGCTAAAAAAAATGAAAATTCTGCAGCTGCATAACGTGTTAATTTTTGCTGCATTCCGCCAATTATGGAAGCTGCGCTGCGACTTACCCCGGGAACCATGGCCAGGCATTGCCAGCAACCTATGATAAAGGCTTTGATAAAGGAAATTTCTTTTTCGTTGTGGATTTCATTTTGGGTAAAAACTTTATCAATAAAAATTAAAACAATACCGCCAAGCAATAAGGCTATTGCTACGGTAGTGCTGCTATTCAGCAGGGCATCAATTTTTTTAGAAAACAAAAGGCCCAGTACCATAGCTGGTATTACGCCTATGGCAAGCTTTAAGTAAAAGTTGATATTTTTAAAATCGAAGAATTTTTTGCGGTAAAGTACCAAAACCGATAAAATGGCGCCAAGCTGAATAGCTACGGTAAATACTTTTACAAAATCAGTTTCTTCCACACCCAAAAGTTTCTCGGTAATAATCATGTGCCCGGTACTGCTAATGGGGATGTATTCTGTAATTCCTTCTACAATAGCAATAATGATGCTCTCAATAATATTCATACGCAGTAATTAAAATTAAAAAACCGGTTTAAAACCTGAAATAAAAATTCAAATTTATAAACCGGTTAAAAAATGTTAGGCATTTTAAAATATCAGTCGGTTTTTGATTTTTTCATTATGGCATAAATCTCAATTACAAACCCTGCAATAATTAATAACGGCGCTAAGGTTATACGAATGGGGCTGTACACTTCTTTAGGGTCAAACACCTGAGGATTGGTACCTTTACCGCCGGCCATTAAAAAAAAACCTACGGCCAGTACCGCAAGGCCAATCAGCATCCATTTATAATTTTCTTTAGTAAACAACTCTATATTGGCATGAGATTCCTTATGTGTTTTAGGTGAAATTTCTGGTTTGTTTTTTGACATAAACTTGTTATTGAGGCTGCAATATAACTTAAGGTTCCAAAAGTTCCAAAACTTGGCCTGTACTGGATTTAATAAGTATCGGTTGCAGCCTTGTTAATACAATTCGTCCAGCTTCATTTTTAAATATTTAATAACTGCCCTGTGCGTGCTTATCACCGTAATGGTAATACCCAAAATAACTATTAAGATACAAAGGAATAAAAGCCCACGGTTATCGTGCAATAATTTAAAGTCGGGAATAAATTTTTCAATGAGTATCACAGAACCCAAAACAGCAACAATAGCAATAGCAGAGGCAATTAGCCCGTTTATAATAGCTCGTTTATTCAGCGGTTTGGAAATAAATCCCCTTGTGGCACCAACCATTTGCATAGTTTTAATCAAAAACCGGTTACTGTACATTGCCAGCCTTATGGTATTATCAATAGATATAACCACAAGTACCGTTAATAAAATAGCTGCAATAATAAAAATTACGGCTGCTGTTTTTACAAATTTACTTACCTGCGTTAAAGTTTCGGTGGGAAATTGAAATTCGCTGATAACGCCTGGATAATAGTTTTGTAAATCCGCAGCAAGTAAGGCGAGGCTGTCTTTATCAACATGGTCGGCTTTTACATAAAAGTCAATACTTTCCGGCAAAGGATTGTTGGATAAAAACTGTTTCCAGGTAGTATCGTTTTCTGCATTCCATTTAGCAATGGCTTTTTCTTTGGTAACATATTCTACACGGTTAGCATAGGGTAAAGCACTGATGTATTGGGTAAGGCTGTCAATTTGAACCTTGGGTGCATCCCTGTTTAAATAAGTGTGCACCTGTATGCTTTCTTTAAAATAATCGCCGGTTTTACGCAGGTTTAGGAAAAACCAGCCAACTATTCCAAATAAAAAAAGCACTAAGGAAACACCAATTATTGCATAGATATAACTGGGTTTGCTTTTTGTACCGGGAGCTTTTCCAAATTGAGCCATAGTTTTTTTAATTTATTAATTTTTTCTAAGGAGATATGGTTGCCGCTATTATATTTTTACCTCACAAATGAATAAAGTAATGTTATTTTCAATGTAACCCCATTCATCATTCTCTATTATTAACGCCATTTGCAGCAAAAATAAAGGATTTTAACTGCTTTGCTTTAAATTTGCGGCTTACAAAAAAATTGAGATTGCCTGTCAAATATATTTTTATAGAACTATAGTTACGCCTATTGTTTTGTTAAAATACTATTTAATAAAATCAATGATAGCATAAACAAGAATGGAATACAATTTTAAGGATATAGAAAAAAAATGGCAGGATGACTGGAAGGCAAGCAATACCTATTCCATAAGTAATAATAGTAGCAAACCCAAATATTATGTACTGGATATGTTCCCCTACCCCAGCGGCGCAGGTTTGCATGTGGGTCATCCATTGGGCTATATTGCCAGCGATATTTACAGCCGTTATAAAAGATTAAAAGGGTTTAATGTACTACATCCAATGGGCTTTGATAGTTTTGGTTTACCGGCTGAGCAATATGCTATTGAAACCGGTAAGCACCCAGCCGATACTACCCATAAAAATATTGACACTTTTAAAAAGCAATTAGATAAAATTGGTTTTTGTTACGATTGGGATAGAGAAGTACGCACCAGCGATGCACAATATTATAAATGGACACAGTGGATTTTTCTGCAACTCTTCAACAGTTATTTTTGTAATACCTGCAAAGCAGCTTTACCTATAACAACGTTAATAAATAAATACGAAACTAAGGGCAGCAGCAAGTTTACAGCCGATGCCTGGAATGCCTTTGATGAAAAAACGAAAAGCGATTGGTTGATGAAACGCCGCCTTGCTTTTGTAGCTTATGGTGAAGTAAACTGGTGCGAAGCGCTAGGAACCGTACTGGCCAATGACGAAGTAGTAAACGGCGTAAGTGAAAGGGGCGGCCACCCGGTTGTAAAAAAGAAAATGCGCCAATGGTATTTGCGCATTACGGCTTATGCCGACAGGTTGCTGCAAGGCCTGGATACAGTAGACTTTAGCGATGCTATGAAAGAAATGCAGCGCAACTGGATAGGAAGGAGCGAAGGAGCAGAGATAGAATTTGAAATTAAGATTGGAAAATCTGTTAAAAAAAAGGAAGTTATTCAGCAAGACAATTCGATTTCGATTGTAAAGGGTTCTATTTCAGAAACATATTTAGATGAGCCTATAACGGTTTACAGCACCCGGCCCGATACTATTTTTGGTGTGGACTTTTTGGTGCTGGCACCCGAACATGAATTGGTAAAAGAAATTGTGAGTGATAAGCAGGCCGATGCTATTGAAGAATACCTTACTTATGTAAAAAGCCGTAGCGACAGGGAGCGTATGAGCGAAGTTAAACAAGTTACCGGCTGCTTTACCGGCGCTTATGCAAAAAATCCTTTTAATGGCAGGGAAATACCAATTTACATTGCAGAATATGTGTTGGCAGGTTATGGAACTGGGGCTATAATGGCCGTACCCTGTGGCGACCAAAGAGATTATGATTTTGCCCAACATTTTAACATTCCCATTACTAATATAATAGGCAGCCATTTTAATGGCAACGAAGCCAACCCTACAAAAGATGCAGTACTGGAAAATAGCGATTTTTTAAATGGTTTGCTCATGAAAGAAGCCATTGGCGTAGCCGTAAATAAAATAGTAGAACTGGGTATTGGTAAAAGAAAAGTGAATTACAAAATGAGAGATGCAGGCTTTAGCCGCCAGCGTTATTGGGGCGAGCCTTTTCCTATAAAATGGGTAGATGGCTTGCCCGTTGCATTAAACGAAGATGAACTGCCTTTACAATTACCACATGTGGAAAAATATGGCCCCGGGCCAGATGGGGAAGGGCCGCTGGCAAACATACAGGAATGGAAAGATGCCAATATGGAAACAAGTACCATGCCCGGTTATGCCGGAAGCAGTTGGTATTTTTTACGCTACATGGATCCACACAACAACAATAGTTTTTGCAACCGCAAAGCAAGCGATTACTGGAACCAGGTAGATGTTTATATTGGCGGTACAGAACATGCCGTAGGCCATTTACTCTACAGCCGCATGTGGACAAAAGTGTTGTTCGACCTGGGATTGATAGGCTTTGATGAGCCTTTTAAAAGGTTGGTGAACCAGGGGATGATACAGGGGAGTAGCAGGTTAGTGTATAGGATAACCGGAACAAATAAATTTGTTTCAATCAGTAAAAAGGCAGATTATAATGTGAATGAACTTCATGTTGATGTAAACTTAGTTGATGGAGTTGAATTGAAAATTAATGAATTTAAAAAATGGAAAAATGCTGAGTTTGTCAATGCAGCATTTATTTTGGAGGATGATGGAAAATACATCTGCGGTGTTGAAGTTGAAAAAATGTCCAAATCAAAATACAACACGGTTAACCCCGATGAGTTGTGTGAAAAATACGGTGCCGATACTTTTCGAATGTACGAAATGTTCCTGGGCCCTGTGGAGCAAAGCAAACCCTGGGATACCAAGGGCATTGAAGGCGTACACCGTTTTTTAAGAAAACTCTGGCGCTTGTTTAATGATGAGTTGAAAGGAAAAATATGGACAGTTGACCAATCAACCGATTCCGAACTAAAAATCATCAACCGCACCATTAAAAAAATAGAACAGGATACCGAGAACTTTTCTTTTAATACAGCCGTAAGCGCTTTTATGGTTTGTGTAAATGAACTTGCCGATGCCAAATGCCATAAAAAAGAAGTGCTTCAAAAACTATTGGTACTGCTTGCACCTTATGCGCCGCATATTGCAGAAGAACTTTGGAGCCAATTGGGCAATACTGGCTCTGTGTTAGACGCTGATTATCCAGCACTGGAAGAAAAATATTTAGTAGAAACCAGCAAAGAATACCCATTGAGCATAAATGGTAAACTGAGAACTACCCTTACGCTTTCTCTTGAGCTGCAGCAGACTGAAGTAGAAGCTATTGTATTGCAAAACGATGTGGTACAAAAATGGCTGGAAGGCAAAGCGCCTAAAAAAATAATTTTTGTAAAAGGTAAAATGATCAACGTAGTGATTTAAACAGCAATTTTTTGGCCACTACGCCATTTAGGGAATTTTTTTTAAAGGATACAGTTGCTATTTTTATTCTCTCAAATGGTACCAATGAAAAAGTTTATTAATTTTTTGAGTATTTTATATTTTGTTTTTACACTGCACTTGCAATAGGAATTTGAAGCGCCTATATATTTCCACAATATGTATAAAACATATTTTGTGTAATTGCCAATGATGGTTAACTTTAAGGCAATTAATATTGCGAAATATGGGAGCCGCTTCCCTCATCATTCTTTCTTTTGCAGCCATTGCCTTTTCGGGTATTGCATTACTGGTTTCCAAATTTTTATTAAAACCTACTACCAATAAGCAAAAAGGTGAGCCTTATGAATGTGGCGTACCAACAAAAGGCCCCACTTGGGTACAGTTTAATGTAGGATATTATTTGTTTGCCCTGCTCTTTTTATTATTTGATGTAGAATTGATTTTTTTATTTCCCTGGGCAGTGGTAGTGAAAAAAATCGGCTGGTTTGCCCTGGCTGAAGTGATGGTTTTTCTCTTTATTTTATTTTTAGGTTTTTTATATGCACATAAAAAAGGCGCTTTGAAGTGGCAATAATATGAGTGAAGAAATTAAATCGCAGGGTGCGGAGGTATTTCCAGGCGAAATAGTTCGGGAAACCGGGTCTGCCATTAGCACCAGTAAACTCGATGACCTTATCAATTGGGCCAGGAGCAATTCTTTGTGGCCTCTTACATTTGGTACAAGCTGCTGTGCCATTGAGTTTATGTCGGTAAATTCTGCCAGGTACGATTGGAGCCGCTTTGGTTTTGAAGTAGTAAGGGCTTCACCAAGGCAGGCAGATGTTATTATTATTGCCGGTACAATTGTAAATAAAATGGCACCTGTACTCAAGCGCCTTTACGATCAAATGGCCGAACCCAAATATGTGGTTGCAATGGGCGCCTGTGCCATTAGTGGCGGGCCTTTTTTTTATAATACCTACAGCGTAGTAAAAGGTGCAGATCATGTAATTCCTGTAGATGTGTACATTCCCGGCTGCCCGCCAAGGCCCGAAGCCCTCATTCATGCTTTAATTGCTTTACAGAAAAAAATAAGAATGGGTTTAACCCGTGAACAAATAAAGGAAGAAATGAAAATGTTGCCAGTAATCTAATCTATTTTTGAAAAAACCTGATGACCAAAGAAGAACTGAAAATACTACTTGCCGAACTTTTGCCAGCCGCAACTTTTGAAGAGGGTAGCCAATGGCCCTATGTTATTGTTCCTTCTGCTGATTGGTTAAGCATTGCAGGCTTGTTGCGCAACCATAAAAATTTGCAATTCGATTTTCTTTATTGCGAAACTTGTATAGACTGGAAGACAAAACTTACCATGGTTTATTTTCTTCGTTCTACAATTTTTGGCCATGAACTTTTTGTAAAATCCGATTTGAACCGTGATAATCCCGAGATAGAATCGGTTTCATCCATTTGGCTTACGGCCAATTTTAATGAAAGAGAAGTGTATGAAATGTTTGGTGTAACATTCCTTCATCATCCAGATTTACGATTGTTGATTTTGCCCGATGGATGGGAGGGCCGCAACCCTTTGAGAAAAGATTTTGAAGACCCTGTGAACATGATAAAACTATAATTTGTACACAACTACCAATATATTGCAACAACCCACCGCCGAAGGTGAAATGATCATCAACATAGGGCCGCAGCATCCTGCAACGCATGGTGTATTACATTTTGTAATAACCCTCAATGGTGAAACCATCAAAAAAGTAGAACCTCACCTGGGCTATATCCATCGCTCCATAGAAAAAATGTGCGAAAGCCTCAGCTACCGCCAGTTTATTTATGTAACCAGCCGCATGGATTATCTTAGCAGCCATATCAATAACCATGCATGTTGCCTGGTTACAGAGCAGGCCATGCAAATAGAATTGCCGGCAAGGGCATTGGTCATCCGGGTACTCATGGATGAACTTACCCGTATGGCATCTCATATGCTTTGGTGGGCTTCTATGGCAATGGATATTGGTGCGCTTACCCCTTTCTTTCATGCCTTTAGGGAAAGAGAAATGATCACCGATATTTTTGAAGATACCTGTGGTACAAGGTTAACCATGAACTATATGGTTCCCGGTGGTGTACTCATGGATTTGCATCCCGGTTTTCAAAATAAAGTCCATGCTTTCATCAGGCAATTCAAATTTAAATTGCCAGAGTATGATGAACTGGTTACCGATAATATAATTTTTCAAAACCGTACCAAAGGCATTGGTCATTTGAGCAGGGAAGCCGCAATTTCTTATGGTTGCACAGGGCCTGTGGCAAGGGCAAGCGGGGTGAGTTGTGATGTACGCAAACATTTTCCTTATGCCATTTACGATAAATTAAATTTTGAAGAAATAATTGATACAGGTTGCGATAGCTGGGCAAGATATAATGTAAGGATGCAGGAAATGCGGCAAAGCCTTAGTATTATTGAGCAGTTAATTGATAATATCCCGGAAGGAGATTTTCAGGCAAAAACAAAAGCAGTGTTGAAACCACCCAAAGGCGAATTTTACAGTAAGGTAGAAACTGCCCGTGGGGAATTAGGGGTGTATATTGTGAGCGAAGGCGCTACAACGCCTTACCGTATTAAATTTCGCTCCCCTGGTTTTAGTAATTTAAGTGCTTTGGAGCATATGGCTGTGGGCGGTAAAATTGGCGATTTTGTTGCCGTAATGGGAAGCATTGATTTGGTAATACCGGATATAGACCGATAAAATTGTACAACTTTTTTATACATGTGGAGCCTTAATGAAATAGTAAAAAGAACCGATGTAAAGTTGAATGAAATGTTCAGCCCTGCAATGGCTTTTTTATTTGAGGCAATTATTGTAGCCCTGCTTGCCATAAGCTTATTTGCAATTCTTGGGCTGGTACTTGTGCTTATGGAAAGAAAGGTTTCTTCTTTTATGCAGGTACGTTTGGGGCCCAACCGTGTGGGGCCAAAAGGGATGTTTCAAACCGTGGCCGATACCATTAAATTAATTGTAAAAGAAGGAATGACGCCAAACAATGTGGACAGGTTTTTATTTCATCTTGCCCCATTTTTAGTAATGATTGTAGCCATGATATTGCTGGCTCCATTACCTTTTGCCAATGGGTTTCAAATATGGGATGTAAATATTGGGGTGTTGTTTGTAAGCGCTGTTTCTTCGGTAAGCGTAATTGGTATTTTAATGGCCGGGTGGAGCAGTAACAATAAATATTCTTTACTCGGCGCAATGCGTAGCGGCGCACAAATTGTGAGCTACGAACTAAGTGCCGGCTTTTCCATTTTAGCCATAGTAATTTTATCGGGTAGCTTAACTTTTAGCGATATCATTCAATCACAGGCAAATGGATGGTGGTTATTTAAAGGCCATATACCGGCAATAATAGCTTTTGTAATTTTTATTATTGCTTCTACTGCCGAAACCAATAGAGCGCCATTTGATATGGCCGAAGCTGAAAGTGAACTTACCGCAGGGTTTCATACAGAATATTCGGGAATGAAGTTTGCGTTATTTTTTTTAGCTGAATATGTAAATGTATTTATTGTGTGTGCCATTGGCGCCACCCTGTTCCTGGGCGGATGGATGCCGTTGCATTTTGGCAGCAATACCAGTTTTAACCATGTAATGGATTATATACCGGGCATTGTATGGTTTTTTGGAAAAACTTTTTTTCTCATTTTTGTAATGATGTGGTTTAGGTGGACTTTTCCACGGTTACGCATTGATCAATTGCTCAACCTGGAATGGAAATATTTATTACCCATAAGTTTAATAAATTTATTGCTGGTAACCGTTGTGGCAATTAGCGGTTGGCATTTTTAATGGATAAACATGTTTTTGATAAATTATATAAAGGATGTTTTTGGGGCGGTAAAGTCGCTGGCTATTGGTATGCGGCGTACCTTATTTTATTTTGTAAGGCCCAAAGAAATTATTACACAGCAATACCCCGATGAAATGCCCGTAATTGCAGAAAGGTTCAGGGGAGAAGTGGTATTGATGCATGATGAAAATAACGAGCATGCTTGCACAGGATGCACGGCATGTGAACTGGCCTGCCCTAATGGAAGCATTAAAATTGTAACTAAGTTTGATATATCACCCGAAGGGAAAAAGAAAAAAGCTATTGATACATTTGTGTATCACCTGGAAATGTGCACTATGTGCAACCTGTGTGTGGAAGCTTGCCCAACATCGGCAATTAAAATGGATACCGCCTATGAACACAGTGTATTTGACAGGAATAAGCTCACAAAAAAATTAAATAACGAAGGCTCTAAAGTAAGGTCGGGTGTAGAGTAAAACAAAAAAAAACAGGATGACTGCTTATCAAATTACTTTTTATTGCATTGCTGCCATAATACTGGTAACGGGTTTTCTATCCGTTACTACCCGTAAAATTTTTCGCTCAGCAATATGGTTACTGCTTTCCTTAATAGGTGTTGCCGGTTTGTATTTTTGGATGGAAGTGGAATTTATTGCCGCTGTTCAAATTGCCGTATATGTTGGCGGTATTGTTGTACTCATCATATTTGCTGTTTTTCTTACGCAGCAATCGGGTAATGAAATGGCCAAAGCGCCGCCTGCCCGCAACATTTTTGCAGTTTTATCTGCTTTGTTTGGAGTAGCCTTTAGTATCTATATCATCAGTAACATTAATTTTCCTGTTTCCACAAAAATATTTGACCCTTCGGTAAGTAAAATTGGCACAGCAATGTTGCATACCGGTAAAAACGGGTTTGTATTGCCCTTTGAAGTGGTGAGTATTTTACTGCTGGCTGCAATGGTAGGCTGTATTGTTATTGCTATGAAAAGCCCCGAACAAAAAAATGCCGAAAAAATAATTAATAAAATTTAAGTTGATACCGGTAGCACATATATTTGTTTTAAGCAGCCTGCTCTTTTTTATTGGCATGTATGGTTTTTTTACCAGAAAAAACCTTATCTCTATGCTTATGTCTGTTGAGCTGATGCTCAATAGCGTAAATATAAATTTTATTGCCGCCAATAAATATTTATATCCCGATAAACTCGACGGGGTATTTTTTACCATTTTTATTATTACCATAGCTGCTGCAGAAGCCGCTGTGGCCATTGCCATAATTATTAACCTTTACCGGTCTCATCAATCTATTGATGTGGATGAAGCAGGTGAAATGAAATTTTAATGCATAACCAGCTTTATATATTATTCATTCCATTGTTGCCCTTTGCCGGCTTTGTGTTGTTAGGTTTGTTTGGAAAAAAATATTTCAATAAATCCTCTGGTGTTATTGCCAGCCTGCTTTTGCTGGCGTCTGCCGTTCTTTCCCTAATTGTAGCAGCGCAATATTTTTTTTATTTTGGTAAAGCATTTGATGTTTACTATAAGTTAGTGGCGATGGATATTCACTGGCTCGGGTTCACCAATAACCTTTCTATAAATATCGGCATACTACTCGATCCTATTTCGGTGATTATGTTAATTGTGGTAACTTTTATTTCGCTGATGGTGCATCTTTTCAGCCTCAGTTATATGAAAGGAGAAGAGCGGTTTGCTACCTATTATGCTTATCTCGGCTTGTTTACTTTTTCAATGCTTGGCCTGGTAATGGCATCCAATTTATTTCAAATGTATATTTTTTGGGAGTTGGTGGGTATTTCATCTTATTTGTTAATTGGGTTTTATTTTCAAAAATCATCTGCTGTTGCGGCAGCAAAAAAAGCATTTATTGTTACCCGTTTTGCCGATTTTGGTTTTCTTATCGGTATTTTAATGTTATCGTATTTTGGCAATAGCCTCGATTTTATTACGGTAATTCAAAACCTTTCTCATCCTCAGTCACCCGATTTTGCAGCAGCAGCAGCGCCATTGTTCCTGGGTTGCTCTGGCTTAACCTGGGCATTAACGCTCATTTTTATGGGCGGGGCAGGCAAAAGCGCCATGTTTCCCCTTCATGTTTGGTTGCCTGATGCCATGGAAGGCCCAACGCCTGTTAGCGCTTTGATACATGCTGCAACAATGGTGGTGGCAGGTGTGTTTTTAGTGGCCCGGTTATTTCCTTTGTATGTTTTTAATGGCGCTTCATTGCAAATAGTTTTAATCGTTGGGTTGATGTCTTCTTTTATTGCAGCAATAATTGCCTGTACACAATCAGATATTAAACGCATTTTGGCCTACAGTACCATGAGCCAAATTGGATACATGATGCTGGCCCTTGCTGTAAGCGGGAGCAGTGGAGAAGCATCGCTTGGCTTTACTGCAGGCATGTTTCATTTATTTACTCATGCATTTTTTAAATCGTTATTGTTTTTATGTGCCGGTGTAATTATTCATGTTGTACACAGCAATAATATGGAAGACATGGGCGGTCTGCGAAAAAATTTACCCCTTACCCACGCTGCATTTTTAATTGCCTGCCTTGCCATTTCAGGCATTCCGCCTTTTGCCGGGTTTTTCAGTAAAGAAGAAATTTTGCTTGCGGCATATCAAAAAAACAAACTGGTTTACCTTGTAGCACTCATTACCTCGGGCCTTACGGCTTTTTATATGTTCCGGCTATATTTTTCTGTTTTTTGGAACAAACCATCACAACAGTTGCAGCACCATACTTCAACAGGCGCTTCCATGAAAATTCCTTTGCTAATACTGTCGGCATGTACTGTTGGTGCCGGTTTTATTTCATTTGGCAAATATGTTTCGGCAGATGGAAGGGCATTGGCACAGCATTTTGATTTAAGTTTTTCCATACTTCCTGTGGCCCTTGCGCTTACCGGTATTTTATTGGCTATGTGGATGTATCAATCGGCATCGGGTAAAGCCGAAGCTGTGGCAAATTCCATGAAAGGCATTTATACCCTTGCAAAAAATAAATTTTATATAGATGAGTTGTACAACTTTATTACGCAACGCATCATTTTTAATAAACTGGGCAAAAATGCCGAAAGAATGGATAGGAAGCTTGTGGATGGTGCAGTGAATGAGTTGGCCGCATCTACGGTAGATTTGTCAAAATCAATAAAAAATTTGCAAAGTGGAAAATTGCAGCAATACCTCATGTTCTTTTTTGCGGGTATTGCCTTGTTACTTATAATGTTTATTTATTTATGGAAGTAATATGAACCTGAGTTTGCTCATAATTGTGCCATTAATTTTGGCTGTTGCAGGGCTTTTGGTAAACAACCAAAAGCAGGTAAAACTTATTGCACTTGCTTCGGGCATAGCACAGCTGGTATTGGCTTGTTGCCTTGCATTTTTATTTATTGAACAAAGAAAAACAGATCGTACCACATTTTTATTTCAGCAGCAATATGAATGGTTCAGCAATTTAAACATAGGCTATTTTGTAGGTGTGGATGGCATTTCGGTAGCCATGATATTGCTAACGGCATTTATTGTACTGGCCGGTATTTTGATATCGTGGAATGTAAAGCGCATGAGCAAAGAATACTTTTTTTTGATGCAGGTATTGGCCATTGGCGCTTATGGTTTTTTTATATCATTAGATTTATTTACGCTGTTTTTCTTTCTGGAGCTGGCGGTTGTGCCCAAGTTTATGCTTATTGGTATTTGGGGAAGCGGTAAAAAAGAATACAGCGCCATGAAGCTGGCTTTAATGCTTATGGCAGCATCTGCTCTGGTGTTTGTGGGTATTACCGGGTTGTATTATTTCAGCACTACACATGGGGTACATCATTTTAATTTACTTACGGTTGCCGATAATCCCTTGCCTTTGGATAAGCAAAAAGTATTTTTCCCATTTGCCTTTATTGGCTTTGGGATTTTTACGGCTTTATTCCCTTTTCATACCTGGGTACCCGATGGCCACTCTTCTGCACCTACGGCTGCAAGTATGTTCCTGGCGGGCATTTCAATGAAGCTGGGCGGTTATGGGTGTTTACGGGTAGCCGTTTATTTAATGCCTGATGGGGCACAATTTTATTCCAATGCAATTATTGTACTTGCCTGTATTGCTGTTTTGTATGGCGCATTTGTTACCATGATGCAAACCGATCTCAAATATATCAATGCGTATTCATCCGTAAGCCATTGCGGATTTGTATTGCTGGGTATTGGGATGCTTACCAAAACAGCGGTTAACGGTGCGGTATTGCAAATGATTAGCCATGGATTAATGACGGCCCTTTTCTTTGCCGTTATCGGTATGATTTATGAACGTACCCATACCAGGCAGGTTTCAAAAATGGGCGGCTTGCTAAAAATTATGCCTTTTATTTCTACCATTTTTGTTATTGTGGGGCTGTGCTCTCTTGGATTGCCCGGGCTTAGCGGCTTTGTTGCAGAGATGACGGTATTTGTAGGTAGTTGGCAAAGGGCAGGCTGGTATTATCAATGGGCAACTATTTTAGCTGCGGCTAGTATTGTGGTTACTGCCGTGTATATCTTAAGGGCAACTGCAAAGGTTATTATGGGGCCAGTAAAAATAAATAACAGTACTGGAGATGCAGCAATAACCGAACTCTACGGAAAGGCAAATCCTTATTGGAACGAAAGGGCTGCTGTGTACTTGCTGGCCGCTGGAATATTTATTATGGGCATTGCTCCATTTGTTGTTACCGATATTATTTACCCGGCAACAGATTTTATTATGCAAAAATTATCATTTAAATAAAATAAGCCATTAGGATGCTTGAGTACTTACTTTTGATGAAACAGGAACTAATGCTTTCGGCACTCATCTTCCTGTTACTTATCATTTTCCTGGCTTCAAACAACCTGGTTGCCGAAACCTTGATAAAATGGATTAATGTTTTACTGCTTGTAAATTTTCTACTGGGTTTTTGGGGAAACAGCAGCGGTAGTTTATTTGGCAATATGTACCACACCAATGCCTTAATAGTTTTTCAAAAAAACCTGCTCAATTTTGCGCTGCTAATTATTTCTTTGTTGTCCTATGATTGGTTAAAAACCCACCGTCATTACCTGGAGTTTTATATTTTAATGCTGGCAGCATTGCTGGGCGCTTTTTATTTAATCAGCAGCAGGCATTTGCTCATGTTTTTTTTGGGGCTGGAACTTGCAGGCATACCGGTTGCCTTGCTGGCCAATTTTGATTTGGGCAAAAAGCGTTCTTCAGAAGCAGCGCTAAAATATATTATGAGCTCGGCATTTGCATCGGCCATGTTTTTATTTGGCGGCGGTTTCATTTATGCCTTAACGGGTACGTTGGATTTTTTTGAACTGCATCAACTGGCTTCCGGCAGCCCGGCATTTTTATTTGCTTTTATTTTTGTGCTTGCCGGTATTGGGTTTAAAATATCTGCTGTGCCCTTTCATTTATGGACAGCTGATGTTTACGAGGGTGCACCGGTGGCGGCCACTTCTTATCTTTCGGTAATTTCCAAAGGCAGTGTTATGTTTATATTGGCTTACCTGTTGTTTTATGTTTTTAATAATATCATAGGTACCTGGCGTGCAGTAATTATTTTAATTGCTTTGTTTTCAATAACACTGGGCAACCTTTTTGCCCTTAGGCAACAAAATATAAAGCGCTTTATGGCTTTTTCATCTATTACTCAAATGGGTTTTGTACTCATTGCATTGGCAGCAGCTAAATTAATGAGTACATCTGCGCTCATTTATTTTATTATGATCTATATTTTCAGCAACCTTGCCGCTTTTGGTATCATTGCTGTTGTATATAATCAAACCGGTAGCGAAGCAGTTAACGATTTTAAAGGTTTCTATAAAAAAAACCCTGCACTGGCCTGGGTATTTGCATTGGCTTTATTTTCCCTTGCCGGCATTCCGCCTATGGCAGGTTTTTTTGGAAAATTCTTTTTGGTACTGGCTGTTGCCGGAAGCGTAAATTATGTGATACTCACCCTTGTTGCGTTAAATATTGTGCTCTCTGTATATTACTACCTGCGCATAGTAAAGCTGATGTTTATGGACGCAGAAGAAAAAGATAGGGAAATAATTTTCGTAAGCCCTTTGCCAAAAATTGCTTTGTGGGTTTGTACTGCCGGAACAATTGTAACCGGCGTTATGAGTGGCGCTTATGAATACATTGCCACATTAGTAAAATCTGTTTGGTAATTTTTAATTTAAAACATGGCCATAAATAAAAATCATGAGTTTGATGATCTGGACGGAATAAAATGTTCTGTGGTGGAGAAAAATATTAACAGGCCACGAGCTGAATTTTTGAAAAACCTGCTGCAGAAAAATGGTTTTACTGTGGTTATTATTCCTTCTCCGCCAGCAAAGGTTGCCGTAGCAAAACCCGCTGCAGAAGGTGAGGGCGGTGTACAATCCACAGAACAGGTGCCAACGGCCATACCCACTTTTACCCTGGGCGTTACGGATTTAACCTTTAACCCAACAAATGCTATTTTTGGACGTTTATTAAAAACAAATACTGGCCATATTGTAACACAGGCTTTTTGGAACCAGCAGGAAACAGTAAGCCACGACGAAGAACCTTATTATGTACATACGAAATTGAAAAAGGAGAACGAAAATTAAGAAATTAATATATAGCGTAATTCCGGCATACCATTTCAAAAATTGTATCTTTGCCTATTAATTTTTTAACCCAAAATGGATATTAAACCCGGTTCACTTTTAGCTCAGGTTAATGCTCCTGCAGATTTAAAAAAATTGCATAAAGACCAGTTGCCGCAACTTACTGATGAATTGCGCCAATATATTATTGATGTGGTGAGTGTTTACGGCGGCCATTTTGGCGCAAGCCTTGGCGTGGTAGAGCTTTCTGTTGCCCTGCATTTTGTTTTTAATACACCTTACGATCAATTGGTTTGGGATGTTGGTCACCAGGCTTATGGTCATAAAATACTTACGGGAAGACGGGATAATTTTGCAAGCAATAGAAAATATAAAGGCTTAAGCGGTTTCCCCAAAAGAAGCGAAAGCGAATACGATACCTTTGGTGTTGGCCATTCCTCTACATCTATTTCCGCTGCCTTGGGCATGGCTATGGCCAGCCATTACAAAGGCGAAAAAGACCGACAGCATATAGCCGTAATTGGTGATGGCGCCATGACGGCCGGCCTTGCATTTGAAGCCATGAACCATGCCGGTATCGAAAACAGTAACCTGCTCATTATCCTCAACGATAATTGTATGAGCATTGACCCCAATGTAGGTGCACTAAAAGAATATTTAACCGATATTACCACTTCGCATACTTACAACGAACTAAGAGATAATGTATGGAAGGCATTGGGAAAATTGCCCGTAGGAAAATCTTTTTCCCGTGATGTAGCCGCAAAACTTGAAGCCAGCCTCAAAGGTTTTGTGAGCAAGAGCAGCAACCTTTTTGAAGCATTAAAACTTCGCTACTTTGGTCCTATAGACGGCCATAATGTAAACAAGCTGGTAGAAACACTCAGCGACCTTAAAAAAATTCCAGGGCCCAAAATTTTACATATTAAAACCGTAAAAGGAAAAGGGTATGATTTAGCTGAAAAAGACCAAACAAAATGGCATGCACCGGGCTTGTTTGATAAAATTACCGGCGAAATAAAAAAGAAAACTTTTGATGTGCCGCAACCTCCAAAATACCAGGATGTATTTGGGCATACCATTATTGAGCTGGCCGAAAAAAATATTAATATTTTGGGAATTACCCCGGCAATGCCCAGCGGTTCTTCATTAAAATTTATGATGGAAAAAATGCCGCACAGGGCTTTTGATGTGGGCATTTGCGAGCAACATGCCGTAACACTTAGCGCTGGGCTGGCAACACAAGGCATGAGGGTGTATTGCAATATCTATTCTTCTTTTATGCAACGGGCCTACGATATGGTAATACATGATGTGGCCATTCAAAAATTGCCGGTTATCTTTTGCTTAGACCGTGCCGGCCTGGTAGGCGAAGATGGGCCAACGCACCATGGTTGTTACGATATTGCGTATATGCGTTGCATTCCCAATATGGTGGTAAGCGCTCCAATGAACGAAAAAGAATTGCGTAATTTAATGTACACGGCCCAATTGGAATCTACCAAATTGCCCTTTGTAATCCGCTATCCAAGGGGAGAAGGCGTGATGACAGATTGGAAAACACCCTTTGAAGAAATAAAGATTGGTAAAGGTAGAAAAGTAAAAGATGGTGAAGAAGTTGCCGTGCTTAGCTTTGGCCACCCTGGTAATTTTGCAGCATCAGCAATAAGGGATGTAAAGGCAGATGGTTTAAACCCTGCTCATTTCGATATGCGATTTGCCAAACCTTTGGATGAAGAAATGTTGCACGAAGTTTTTAGTAAGTACAATAAAATAATTACCATCGAAGATGGAACTGTAGTAGGCGGTTTTGGCTCGGCAATATTGGAATTTATGAACCAACAAGGCTATAAGGCCGATGTAAAAATTATGGGCATTCCTGATCGTTTGGTAGAACACGGTACGCCCAAAGAACTCTACAACGAAATTGGTATTGATGCCAATGCCATTGCAAAAACCCTGCGGCAAATCTGTGGGCTGCAAATAAAAGTGTAAGATGAATTGAATAAATAAAGGGTTGAAATTTTCAACCCTTTATAAAAAAATTTATTTCCCTTTTCCTCCTTCTGGCGCCTTATCAATCAACTCCATAAACTGGTCGAGTTTTGGCGTTATTATCAATTGCGTTCTCCTGTTTCTTGTTTTCCCTTCTGGCGTACTGTTGCTTACTATGGGATTAAATTCACCACGGCCACCGGCAGTCATGCGCTTGGGATCTACACCAAATTGCACTTGTAGTGCCTGTACAACCGATGATGCTCTAAGGGCGCTTAAATCCCAGTTGTTGCGTATGTTGGGGCGGTTAATAGGCACATCATCCGTATTGCCTTCCACCAACACTTCAAAATCCTTATAGTCCTGCAAAATTTTTGCAATTTTTGCCAGTGAAGCATTTGCTTTTTCCGAAATTTCGTAACTGCCCGATTTGTAAAGCATATTATCTGCTAAAGAAATATAAACTACTCCTTTCAGCACCTGTACATCCACATCTTTTAATTCATCCCTGCTCAAAGATCGGGTAAGATTGCTGGTGAGTACAAGGTTTAAAGAATCATTGGTGTTTTTTACATTTACCAAATGCTTGATATATGCATTTGCAGAATTTATCTCATCTACCAGTTTGGAAATATTTACATTTCCCTGGGTAGATGAGGCAAGGCATTTGTCCAATGCCGATTGTAAAGCGGCCACATTATTGCGCTCCGATTGTATCAATTCATTTAAAGAAGCAATACGGGTTTGGGCGCTGGCCAAATCAGATTTGCATTGCTGTGCATCCATCTGGCTTGCCGCAAAATCTTTTTGCAACAGCGCATAACTTGCCTGTAAAGATTTATGTTGTTTTGTACTTACACATCCGGCAACGGTTAATAGTGCAAAGGCAGTTATTAAAAAAAATAAATTTGATTTCATTAGAGATATTTAAATTTATAATATAGTAACCTTGCAAAGTTAACGCTTAAAAAAGCTAAATTTCTTAAGCGTATGTTATAATCACCAATTAAAAAATATAATGAAAACAATTTCTTCGGAGTATTTCATCAGGCACCAATATTTTACGGCACGTAAAGATGCTTATATTACAGAAAATGGCAAAAGGGTAGATCCCTATTTTGTAGTGGAACTGCCGCAGAGCGCTTGTGCTATGTGTATAACGGATAACAATGAAGTGTTATTTGCAGAGCAATACCGGCATGCAATAAATAAAAAAATTTTAGAATTACCCGGAGGCTTTATTGAAAAAGCTGAAACGCCGGAAGCAGGCATTGCCCGGGAATTGCAGGAAGAAACCGGTTATACATTTAAGGAAATAATTTTATTGGGAACCACAGCTGCCAATCCTGGCTTATTGAATAATTACACCTATATGTTCCTGGCAACCGGCGGTGTAAAAACCTCGGCACAATTATTAGACGATAATGAAGAAATAAATATTATTGCAGAGCCTTTAGGCAAAGCCCGGCAAATGCTGGCAGAAAATAAAATTGTACAAAGTATGCATGCACTTTGTATGTTTTATGCATTTAAGTTTTTAGATAAAAATTAACCAGGAATTTTAAAAAAATTGCTTAGCTATTTTTAAAGCAAGTGGTTTCTGCAATTACAAAAAAACTTCCGCAAACCATAACCACATCGCTTTCATTTGCATTTGCCAATGCATGATTAATGGCTTCATCTACATGGTCGTAGCTATTGCCGTGTACATGTTTTTCTGCTGCAAGTTTTTTTAATGCAGTATGAGGTAATGCCCTTGGCAAATGGGCATTGGTAAAATAATACAGTGCATTTTTTGGAAAAAGGTCCAGTAACCTGTTCAGGTCTTTGTCTTTGGCAAAGCCAATTACAAAGTGTTGCCGGGCATTGGGGTATTGTGAGCCGAGTTGTGCAACAATATTTTTAATGCCATCTTCATTATGGCCCACATCAATTATTACATCTGGCCTGGTTTGTAACAAATCCCACCTGCCACGCAGCCCGGTAATTTTTTTAATTTGCCGTAAACTTTCGCTTACAATTGTATCCTCAATAACGTAACCTGTTTTTTTTAAGCATTCAATTGCAGTAAGTACGGTACAAATATTTTGGGCCTGGTAAATGCCGGCAAGGTCTGTAATTATTTGCAAAGTTTTATTTGCCGGAATGTTTAAAATGCTGCAATGTAATTTGTCAACTGTTGTTTTTGCATAAATAAGTTTGAAATGAGTAGTTGCATAAACTAACGGGGCGTTCATTTCAAGGGATTTTTGCTTAAATACCCTTTTGGATTCATCATTATAATTGCCAATAACTACAGGTATGTTTTGCTTAATTATTCCTGCTTTTTCACCTGCTATTTCTGTTAAGCTATTACCCAATATTTGCATGTGGTCAAAACCAATATTAGTAATAATACTAAGGATGGGTATAATAATATTGGTGCTGTCCAGCCTGCCTCCAAGGCCGGTTTCAATTATGGCAATATCTACTTTTTCCTGGGCAAAATATTCAAAAGCCATTGCCACAGTTAGCTCAAAAAAAGAAGGTTCTATGGCATCACAAATACTTTGGGTTTTTTGGGTAAAATCAATCACAAATTGCGGGTTAACCATTTGGCCATTCACCCTTATTCTTTCGCCAAAATCAAATAAATGCGGAGAGCTGTAAAGCCCGGTTTTATAACCGCTTTGTTGCATAATAGCCGCTAGCATATTGCTGCTGCTGCCTTTTCCATTTGTGCCGGCAATGTGGATGCTTTTAAATTTATTTTGGGGGTTGCCCAATTCTTCACAAAGCTTTATAATATTAGCTAATCCTTTTTTAAGTGCGCTACTGCCGGCATGGCTAAACATGGGCAGCCGTTTATATAAGTATGCTATGGTTTCTTCGTACGTCAGTTGAAGTATATTAACGTTGTACCTTAGGTTTTAAAAATGTTTTTTTTTACTTGTTTTTTTTCTTGATGTCTTTAGAAACAAAAAAACGGCCTTTTTCAATGAGTTTGTTTGCGTCAAACAATTCATAACTATACCAGCCGGAATGCGTAAAGTTCATTTTGTCCAGTATCAAAAAATCTTCTTTTAATTTATTAAGTTCAAGCACCTGTTTTTCGGTGTCATCATAAATTTTTACATGATAATTTTTGTTTGCGGCGCTTGGTAATTGTATTACGATGCTGCTCATTTTAGATGTAAAAATCCGCTTACTGGGATACACAAATTCCGGCTCTGCCGGTAGTTTGTTGTTTTCAACAGGTATATCATTTTTTACTGGCGGTAAATGAATTTGTTCTGCTGTATCGGCAATTTGATCAGCCTGCCAGGCATAGCGCTCACCGGTAGTATCTTTAATAATTTCTTTAAACGGCCTTACGGGTTTCGAAATAATATACTTTCCACCGACAAATGCTATAAATACACGGTAATACATTTTTGGGTAAGGAGGGTTTTGATCGGTGTACCCGTTTTCAATACTGGTTGGGTTAAGTACCGAGCCTATAGTGGTATAATTTTGTAAGCTATCATAGGAGCGTTGTATATTAAGGGTTACTACGGAATCTGAGTATTCATTTTTCCAGCTTACAATTATTTTTCCACCAATATTGGATACACTTATGCCTGGCAAAGTTTTTTGTGCAAATGAAATGCAGCAGGAGAAAAGAACCAGAAGGAATAAAAAAGGTTTCTTCATAATTATATTTCAAAAAATAGCCCGCAAATTTTGAATAGGTTACAAATATACTGGCATGAAAATAAATCAAATTTTAAATAGCAACTTTCCTTAGCCGTAATTTAAGGTTCCTTTAAGTAACGACCTGTTGCCTTGCAGCCCTCCGGTGTGCAGGCACACAATCCTGCTGCCCGGTGCAAAATAATTATTTTCAATATTTTTTATGAGTGCATACATCATTTTGGCCGTATAAACAAAATCCAGCGGTACGGATGTAGCAGAAAAAAAGTTGTTCATAAAATCCAGGAGTTCATTATTTTTTTTTGCATAGCCACCAAAATGATAATCGCCTAAAACAGTTAAGTTATCAAAATTATTTTTTCCGGTTAATGTATAAATCCTTTCGGGTATATCCACCATGTTTTTTAAAGCCGGAACGGCAATTACCTGTTGCCCAGGCAAAATATTATTTATTATTCCGGCAAGTGTGGTTGCCGTGCCCACGGCTGTGCAAATATGAGTTGGGTGCAAATGTTGAAATGAAGCAACTATAAGTGCAGCGCCTTTTGCGCCGGTTTGGGAAAATCCACCTTCGGGCACCAAAGTAAATTGCCCGTTTTTTACTGAAGATATTTTTTTGAGAAAAGCATCATCCTTATATTCTTTCCTTGAGGCAAAAATTAACTCCATACCATACTGTACACAATCCAATAGAGTGGCTGAAAGTTGAACTGGATTTTTGCCCCTTACAATACCAATAGATGTTAAATTATTTTGCCTGCAGGCATAGGCCGTTGCCACAAGGTGATTAGAATAAGGCCCGCCAAAAGTTAAGATGGTCTTGTGATCTGTCTCAATAGTTTCTTTAATAAAATAATAGAGTTTGTATAGTTTATTGCCCGAAACCACAGGATGTATTTTATCCAGCCTTGCCATAAACAGGCTTATCCCTTTTTGGGCAAAAGAAGGCCAGGCAATTTCCGTACATTCAATATTTCCAAAATCTTTTGTCATTATAAAGCTTTGCTTACTTTTGCTGGGCAAATTTCATTAAATTAAAACATTTAGCAGCAATAAATGAAACCTACATTATTAATTCTTGCGGCAGGTATGGCAAGCCGGTATGGTAGCATGAAACAAACCGAGGGTTTTGGCCCCAATGCAGAAACCATTATGGATTATTCAATTTATGATGCCATTCAAGCTGGTTTTGGCAAAGTTGTGTTTATTATCCGTAAAGATTTTCAGGAAAGTTTTAAAGCGCAGTTTGGCGATAAGCTAAAACACAAAATAACGGTAGAATATGTTTTCCAGGAAATGGATTCTTTTGTAGAAGCACAATATTTGCCCGAAGGCCGAACCAAACCCTGGGGAACGGCACATGCCATGCTTTGCGCCAAAGACGCCGTAAATGAACCTTTTGCCGTAATAAATGCCGATGACTTTTATGGCAATGATGCGTTTACAAAAGCTTTTAATTTTTTAACAGGCCCAATAAATGAAAATACATATGCAATAATTGGCTACAGGTTAAGTAATACACTTAGTGAGCATGGCATGGTAAGCCGTGGCGTATGCAGTGTAGATGACGGGAACAACCTTGTAGAAATAAACGAGCGCACTAAAATTTACCGGCAGAATGGAATAATAGTATATGAGGATGGCGAAACATTGGTTGAAGTAGCCGAAAACTCCAGCGTTTCCATGAACTTCTGGTGTTTTCATCCACAGGTTTTTGAAACTATTGCAAAATTATTTGCCCATTTCCCCAAAGAAAATATGGATAATCCCAAGGCTGAATTTTTTATTCCCATAGTTGCCGATCATTTTATTAAAAACGAAGGCGGAAAAATAAAAGTAATACCTACCTCGTCCCAATGGTTTGGCGTAACTTATAAAGATGATGCACCCGGAGTTAAAAAAAGTATTGAAGCATTAATTGCCTCGGGTATCTATCCTCCCAAATTGTTTTAATCAAAAAATATTAGCGCCAGCATGTCGGGTAAAATAGATACACAGTTGGATAATGACGGCGCTGCCAATCGCCTGGCATTAATAAAACGGGTGAGTAAATTGATGGATGAAGAATTTACTGTTGGTAAATTTAAATTCGGCCTCGATCCTATTCTTAACTTAATACCTGTTGCCGGGGATTTGGCCGCATATATAATTTCATCGGTACTGCTCATTACCATAATTAAGCATGGCGCATCCGGAAAGCTGGTAATGAAAATGCTGGGCAATATTACCCTTGATGCTTTAGTAGGCGCCTTACCATTACTCGGTTGGGTTTTTGATTTTGTATTTAAAGCCAATAAGCGAAATGTGCAATTATTGCAAGAGCATTATACCCAGGGAAAACATGCTGGCAGTGCAAAGCCTTATTTACTAGTAATAGCGCTCATCTTAATTTTAGTTGTAATTATATTGATAATTTTATCAATATGGATTTTAAGGTTGCTCGCCGGTTATTTTAACACTACTGTTTTTTAAAAATTTATATGCAAAACGGCCAAAAAAAATAAACCGCCTCGTAAAACGAGACGGTCTATTCGATTGATTGCCTAAATATTTCAATTTCGGGGGCAAAACCCGAAATAATGAGTTATCTGCTCTTATTTTTTAGAAGAATCAGTAACGGCAGCTTTAGCTGTATCAACTACTGCGTTTACAGTTGCAGCAGCAGAATCAGTTACGGCGTTTACAGTAGCAGCAGCAGAGTCAACTACAGCGCTAGCAGCAGAATCAGCTGTATTTACAGCGTCTTCAACCTTTTTTTCACCTTCGTTACAAGCTACAAAAGTAGCAGCGATAAGAGCAATTGCTAAAAACTTTTTCATTGTTGATTTTTGTTTAATTGAAAATTATAATTTCACATTAATTACCACATTGCATAAAAGGTAACCCAAGTATTTAAAAATTTTTTTTCAGGGCTTTTTTGGGTTACTTTTTGGTATAATTAGTATTAAACAACACATAGGTGAACACATTAGAACAGGAAAAATTATTACTTAAAGGACTGGCCGGGGAAGATAAGCAGGCTATAGAACAAATTTACCGGGATAATTATAACATGATTAAAAACCTGGTAATCAATAACAACGGAACTATAGACGACGCTGCAGATATTTTCCAGGAAGCAATGATTGTACTGTTTGAAAAGGCAAAATTGGAGGATTTTGAGCTTCATTGCCAAATAAAAACCTTTATTTACTCGGTAAGCAGGAGGATTTGGCTCAAAAAATTGCAAAAACAAGCCAGATACACAACCTCATCCGACAGCCTGGAAGAAACCATACCTGTTGAAGACGATGTGGAAAACCATGAGAAAAAGCAAAATGATTTTAACCTTATGGAAGCCGCTTTAGCAAAAGTAGGGGAGCCCTGTAAAAGTTTGCTGGAAGCCTATTATATCCATAAGAAAAATATGAACGAAATAGCAGGTTCTTTTGGATACACCAATGCCGATAATGCCAAAACGCAGAAATATAAATGCTTAGTGAGATTGAAAAAACTGTTTTTTGCCCAATATAAATTAACACCGTAATGGAAGATACTTTATTAATTGATGCTGTTGAACGCTTTGCCAACGGGGAAATGAGTGTCCAGGAAAAAACCTATTTTGAAGACCTGAGAAAAAACAACCCCGAACTGGACCAGGCTGTGGTGGAATACCTGTTTTTTATGAACGAAATCCAAAAACACAGCAAAGCAAAAAATTTTAAAAACGCTCTCCACGAAGTAGAATCTAAATTATTAATCGAAGGTTTTATTACCAAAGGTTCAACGGCAGGTAAAGCAAAAGTGCTGCAACTCTGGGGCAAATATAAACGTACCATAGCCGTAGCAGCTTCAATTGCCGGGCTGGTATCCATCTTTATTGCATCGGTTGTTTCCTCGGTAAGCAACAATGGCAGCGATACCAATTTAAAACCCCTTGTAGAAAAACTCAATAGCCAGGAAAGTAAAACCCGCCAGTTGGAAACCAAGCTCAATAAATTGGAAGCCGGTACTACCGCTTCCAAAACGCCGGTAAAACCCAGGCTCGATGCAAGGTTTAGAGCAACAGGATTTTTAATTGACGCTAACAATAATTATATTGTAACCAATGCCCACGTAGTATCGCAAGTGAAAAACAACCTCATTATAGAAAATAATAAAGGCGACCAGTTTACCGCAACTCCCGTTTACGTAAATAAAGAAATGGATATTGCCATAATAAAAGTTACCGACAGCAACTTTAAAAAATTGCCGGTGCTTCCCTATAATATTAAAAAATCAAGCGCCGATTTGGGCGAAACCGTATTTATGCTGGGCTTTCCTAAAGCCGAAGTAGTATATGGCGAAGGCTACATCAGCGCACATAGCGGCTACAATATGGATTCCCTGTTTTGCCAGCTCAGCACCGCCGCCAATGAAGGCAACAGCGGTTCGCCGGTAATAAACCGAAGCGGCGACCTGGTAGGCGTAATTAACAGCATGGAAAAAAATGCCGATGGCGTAGTGTTTGCCAGCAAGGCCAATAATATTACCAAAGCAATTGCCGAAGCAAAAAAAATAACCGGCAATGAAGATATCAACTTTAAAGGCTCAAATGCATTGCGTGGACTAGACAGGGTAAGCCAGGTAAAAAAATTGCAGGATTACGTATTTATGGTAAAAGGCAACTAAAATAATATTCCCGGAGCAAAGAGTGGAAACTAAGGCTCCCGCCACGGCGGGAGTTTTTTATTAAAAAAAATAAATTTTGTAAAGCTAAAATAATTAGTATATTTGTGCTAATCAAATTAGTTTGGTATGTCAAAAGCCGGTTTAAACCTCAAATACCTCCGTAAATTACGGGGATGGACGCAGGAAGAATTTGCTGCAAAATTGAATATTAAACGTTCCCTTGTTGGCGCTTATGAAGAAGAAAGGGCCGACCCACGCCTTGATGTGCTGGAAATTGTAGCCGATATTTTTAAGCTCAGCCTGGATGAACTCCTGCTTAAAGATTTAAGCGAAGCGCCATCAGGCAACGCATACCTGCAAAAACGCAGGCACCAAAAAATGATGAGTGCCGAAAGAAACCTCATCCACTTTGTACCGGTAAAAGCAGTCGCAGGTTACCTTACCGGCTATGCTGATAGTGAATTTATTGATGAACTCAATACCTTTACGCTACCCATGCTCACTGGCGGCAATTACCGGGCCTTTGAAATAATTGGCGATAGTATGATGCCCACACCAAGCGGAAGCATTATTGTAGGCGAAAAATTGAATACTCTGGATGATGTAAAAAATAATTTTGCTTATATAGTAGTAAGCAAAAACGAAGGCATAGTGTATAAACGATTGGTTAAAAACAACCGGGCAAAAAATAAAATTACCCTTGTGAGCGATAATCCAGGCTTTCAGCCCTACCAGGTAAATACCGAAGATATTATTGAACTCTGGCATGCACAAGCCGTTATTAGTAAGGTTACGCAGCAACTTATGTGGGATGTAAACAGCCTCGCCAACATTGTAAACACGTTGCAGGACCAGGTAAGCACCCTTAAAAAGAAAATGAATTAGTTTAAGAAATAGCCATTTTTAAGTATGATTAAAATGTGCATATATTCAGCAGATCATAAATGATAAATGGCATTGGCCATACATAACTTTGATAAACTTAGATACATCGATTATAAACATTAAAAACACAAGTTATGATTAAACTACAGGTTATTGGAAACCTTGGCGCAGATTGCATTCAAAAAGAAATTAACGGCAAAACAGTTATTAATTTTAACGTAGCGCACAGCGAACGATTTAAAGATGCACAAGGCAATCTTAAGGAGCGCACTATTTGGGTAAACTGCGCTTACTGGACCGACCGTACCGCAATTGCCCAATACCTTACCAAAGGTAAAACCGTATATGCCGAAGGAACCCCCGAAGCAGATGCCTATACCAATAAAGAAGGGCAGGCTGCAGCAACTTTGCGTATGCGTGTACATTCTATCCAGCTATTGGGTGGTAATAACGAAACGCAGGGTTCAACTGCCGGAAACGTTACTTACACCGGTGCTGCACCGGCGCCTGCAGTGCGTAGCGAAGCGGCGGAAGCCGTTGAAACCCCCGCAAGCGACGATTTGCCATTTTAATAGTTATTTTTAAATTGATTAAGCCGCACCTTCAGGGCGGCTTTTTTATTTGAGTTAGTTCTTAGGTATTGTTATTTATAAAATTTCTCCATTTGCATAAGGCGCTTTGTATATTGGAAAAAATATTTTAACGAGTGCTAAAAAATAAAAATGCTAAAAAAAGAAAATCAATTTTTATTTAATGCTCATTTATTGCTCATTGCCCATAAAATATTTCATGCTGTTAGAAACAGCTGTTACAAAATTTGCAGCACATCCTGCATTGAAAAAATGCCTTTTTTTTCATAAATAAATTCTGCGGCAAGCACTGCGCCTAAGGCAAATCCGGTACGGTTGTGAGCAGTATGTATGATTTCAATATCATCAATTGCAGAGCTGTATTTTACATGGTGAGTACCCGGCGCAGGGTCAATGCGCTGGCTGATGATGGGTACAGTAGAACTATCTTCTGAACTTTCGTTTAGCCATTTAGTTTTAGCAGGGTTGTTTTGAATAATTTGCTCGGCAAGCGTAATGGCCGTACCGCTTGGCGCATCCTTTTTGGCGGTATGATGTATTTCTTCCAAAGTAATATTGTATTGGCCCTGGCTTGCCATTAAGGCTGCCAACTTTTTGTTGAGTTCAAAAAAAATATTTACCCCAATGCTAAAATTACTGGCGTATAAAAATGTGCCTTTATTTTGTCGGCAATATTCTTCTACATTTTTTTTTTCACTAAGCCAGCCGGTGGTGCCACTCACAACCGGTATACCCGCATCTATACAGGTTTTAATATGATGCACTGCGCTTTGAGGCATCGTAAATTCTATGGCCGCATTGCAGTTTTGTAAATTTTCATTACTTAAATCTGCCGGGTTATGCGTATCAATTACAAGAGTTATTTTATGGCCTCTTTCCAGGGCAATTTGTTCTATAGCCCTGCCCATTTTGCCATATCCTATTAAACATAGTTGCATAAAGGTTTAAAGGTATTAATATTTTTTTCAACGGTAAACGCCAAATGGAATTTAGAGAGGGTTGCATTTCTTTAAAATCATGTAGTATAAGCCAGCTTACAGTGCCCATTACCTGCCGAAATATTATTTTAAACAGCAGGAAAAAGGTGGTAAAATGTTAAATTTTTAAATAAGTTGTATTTTACAACCCTGCTCTCCATTGTTGTTTAAAAATTTACAGCAAACTTAGTGCTACGAAATTTCATAGTTAAAATTTGCAGGTTTAAGCAGTGCATAATGCTTAAATAAGTTGCATCAAATAAGTAAAATTGTACTGTAAGCGTCCCCTTTTTTCGGTCAATCCAAAATTAGAGTTTTCTGTTCAGCTTTTTGTTTTTTTAATACTTTATCCACTAACCGGCTCTCTTCAATTTGAAAAGGATTTCCGTTCGCCGTTTGTGGATAAAGCTTTTGTGCATATTTTGAACATTGGCACCATTTTTCAGCAAACATCAGAGGCGATTGATATTGTAAGGATTTGTGCGGCCTCTCTGTGTTGTAATCCTGCCTCCATTTCTCACAATGTTCCCTTACTTCTCTCATTGTTGTAAATATATATGCGTTTAATAATTCACGGCGTATGCTCCCGTTTTTCTTTCAATAAAAGCATTCTGCATTGGGCGACCTGGTTGTATAAACTGAAGTGTAATGTGTCGCTTACTGCACCATTCTTCTAATTTATGACTGATAAATTCAGGACCGTTATCCATCCTGATATTGGCAGGGCAACCCCGCTCTTGTACCAATCGCTCCAGCACCCTTATTACTCTTAGAGTAGGCAATGAAGTGTCAGTTTCTATTGCCAGAGATTCCCTGTTAAAATCTTCCAATACATTAAACAGGCGTATTTTTCGGCCATCCTGTAAACTATCATTCATAAAGTCTATGCTCCACATTTGGTTAAAACTTGTGGGTAGTGTTAAGGGTTGCTTTATCCTTTCCGGTAAACGTTTTTTGGGCTTGCGCCTGATGTTTAAATTCATTTTCCTATATACACGCCTCACTCGCTTATGATTCCAACCATAGCCACGGTTGCGCAGTCGATAAAAGCTTTGCCAAAAGCCAATAACCGGATGCTTCTTCACAAGTCCTTCAAGGGCATCCTCTATCTGAGAATCATCTTTTGTTTTAGCTGTATATTGAAAACTGCTCCGTGGTAGCTTCACGATTTTGCAAGCCTTGCTAACACTACAATGTGCTTCTTCTATTAGTTGAAACACAGCTTCTCTTTTGTCAGCAGGCGTTATAACTTTTTTTCGATAAAACCTTTCATTGCCCGGTTCTCGAAAGTGAGCTCCGCTACTATTTTTTTGTACTGCGATAACTCCGCTTCCATTTCTTTTATGCGCTTTACATCACTGGTTTCCATGCCGCCATATTTGGCTTTCCAGTTGTAAAAGGTAGCATCGCTAATACCCAACTCACGGCAAACATCCTTGGCAGGTATGCCGCTTTCCTGTTTCTTAATTGAAGCCACTATCTGGCTTTCGGTAAATCTTGTTCTTTTCATAATTGACAATTTTAAAATTAAAGATTATTCTCTAATTTCAAACTGCCGAAGATTGGGGACGCTTACAAGATGATTTCTGCTTACTGATAGGCAACTTTATAAACGGAGATATTGCTGAAAAAAAATATGAAATTAATGTAACCGATATAAATTTTAGTAACGCCAAATTTGAGGTAATAGCTACCTCCCCAACTTTAATACAAGGCTTATGCCATTGGTACCGGCCATTGGGCTGTAGCCAGGCTTTATTTGCAGGCTAAGGTCGTCGCTTACATCAAAGGTTTTGAGGTGTGCATCTACGGCGGCATCGGCCACATTTACGCCCCAAAATACAATAAAAAACAACACACAATAATCTGCATTTTGCCTTACGGCATTTCTAAAAGCCAAAATTCTTTCGGGCTGGCTGCGTACGGTGTAATAAGGTTGCTTTATTTGGTTGTCGTTGGATGGGTCGTTGTCAGTAGCAAGTATATAAGCTTGCCTGGAGTCTTTGTATTGATTTACATTTCTAAAAAAAAGGTAAGTGGTGGTACCCAGTGCTCCATAAACCAGTGGTATTTTCCAGTATTTTTTATTAGTAGCCTGACCCCAGCCGGGTATTATTGCAGAGCGTACTATGGCAATTTTAGGATTGTATTTTTTTGCTTTTGCAGTATCGGCAATTGAAATTTTTTGCTGTGCAGCTATTTTTTGCGAAGAATCTAAAACTAATTCTTTGGGATCCTGCTGTGCCTGGCAATACTTACCTGCAAGTGCTAAAAAAATAAAAGTAAAAAATATTTTTTGTGGCATCAGCTCACCTTAACGTTCAGTTTATCTAATAAAGCATTAAGCTCATCAATAGAAAAATAGTCAAAACTTATGCTGCCTGCACCTTTTGCCGTATGCGTAAGTTTTACTTTTGTACTGAATTGCGAAGCTAAATTATCTTCTATTTTTTTAAATGCAGGCGGCAACGAAGGTTTTACCGCCTTTTTAACAGTTTTGTCCGATGTATAAATTTTTCTTACCAACTCTTCTGTTTGCCTTACGCTTAGTGCTCTGTTTTTAATTTCGGTAAAAATAAAAAGTTGTTTGTCTATGGCATCTACATTTATCAATGCCTTGGCGTGGCCCATGGTTATTGTGCCGTTCCTTACCGCTACCTGTATATCGGGGGGCAATTTAAGCAGGCGGATATAATTGGTAACCGTACTCCTTTCTTTACCCATTCTTTCGGCCACTTTTTCCTGGGTATAATCCAGGTCTTCCATCATGCGTTTGTAACTTAGGGCAATTTCTATGGCATTTAGGTTTTCTCTTTGCAGGTTTTCCAAAAGCGCCAGTTCCAGCAACTGGTTATTGCTGGCTTCCCGTATATAAACAGGCACATCTTTTAAGCCGGCAATTTTTGCAGCACGGTACCTTCTTTCGCCTGCAATAATTTTATACTTGCCATTGGGCAGTGTAGTTACCGTAAGTGGCTGAATAATATTGTGTATTTTAATGGAGGAAGCCAGTTCACTCAAAGCCGTATCATCAAAGTCTTTTCGGGGTTGGTTTTGGTTGGGTTCTATTTTTTCCAGTGGCACACGCTGGCCGTGGGCTGCTTTTTCAATTACATCGCTATTTAAACTACCTGCCGTATTCTTTAAATCGGTATCAATATTTTGAAGCAGGCTTCTTATGCCTTTTCCCAAATCGTTCTTTTTATTTTGTTGTGTCATCTTTTCAAAATCAGTTTCCCTTATGGTATATTAATTATTGTAAAACTTTGTCTTCCTGTTTAATTTTTGTAAGGTTGTTTTTTTGCAGTATCTCCTTGGCAAGGTTTAAATAATTTATAGAGCCTTTGCTGTCGCTATCGTATAAAATTACAGGCTTGCCTACGCTAGGCGCTTCGCTTAGCTTGGTATTGCGGTGTATAATGCTGCTAAAAACCATATCCTCAAAATGGCGTCTCACTTCGCTTACTACCTGGTTGCAAAGGCGTAGCCTGCCATCGTACATGGTCATTAATATGCCTTCAATTTCCAGCCCGGTGTTTAATCGGTTTTGTACAATTTTAACAGTGTTGAGCAATTTGCCCAATCCTTCCAATGCAAAAAATTCTGTTTGTACCGGCACTACAACACTATCGGCAGCCACAAGGGCATTTACGGTAATTAAGCCAAGCGATGGAGAGCAGTCAATTACTACAAAATCATAATCATCTTTTACCGGTTCAAGTATTTGTTTCAATACCATTTCCCTGCTGGGGTGGTTTATCATTTCTATTTCTGCGCCTACAAGGTCAATATGTGATGGTATTAAATCCAGGTACGCAATATCAGTTTTGAGGATTACATTTTTTGCTTCGGCCTCGTTTACCATGCAATCATATAAGCTCTTGGTAATATTGTGCAAATCAAATCCCACGCCGGTGGTACTGTTTGCCTGTGGATCGGCATCTACCAGCAAGGTTTTAAATTCTAATATGGCAAAACTTGCCGCCAGGTTTATTGCTGTGGTGGTTTTACCCACCCCGCCTTTTTGATTGGCTATCCCTATTATTCTTGCCATTCGTTATTTAAACTTAATTTATTTTTGTAAATGTTATTTACTAAAGCTGCATATTTTTCAGCTTACTTTATCCTTTATCTTTTTAAAAATAAGGTACAATGCCTAAGCGGCAAAATTAGCTATTCGGGAGCAGATTAAAGCATAGCCCCAATACATTTTGTACAGGTTAAATTCACAAAAATCAGGCTTGGGCCAAAGGTTTACAAAAAAACTCCAAAGAAAAGAAAATGTATTTATTTGTAAATTGCTACAGGTTTTATGCTTGCTTCATCAAAAGTTAAGCGCACAATTTTAAAAAAAATATTTCCCTAATTGAGCAAAAATGCAAAATTTAAAAGCCTTATTTTGTTCTTTGAATCATTAAATTTTTAAAATCGCTATGCGTTCTCCTTCCGGCCTTGCCATCATTATTACTCTAATGCTTTTGGTGGATTTTTATATTTTCCAGGGCTTAAAAACCGTAAGTAACCCGGTTTCTGCAAAAGCCAAAATTATCATTTATGCCATTTTTTGGGCTTTTTCTTTGCTTTCAATTATTGGGTTAATTGTATTTGTAAATACCGATGCCCAGTTTATGGGTAAAAAAACACGAACCTATTTATTTGCCGTAATCATGGGTTTGTTTTTGGCAAAACTTTGTGCAGTTGTTTTTCTGGTAATAGATGATTTACGAAGGGGTATACAATGGCTGGCTTCACGAATATTTTTCAAGGATACGGAGGCTGCCGATTTTGTTGGGGATAAAATAAGCCGCTCTGCTTTTTTAAGCTGGATGGGCTTTGCAGCCGGTGGCACTTTGTTTTCGAGTATGGTTTATGGCTTTTCCAATAAATATAAATACCAGGTAAAAAAAATTAAACTTCAGTTCAGCAACCTGCCCATAAATTTTAAGGGTTTTAAAATTGTACAGATCAGTGATATACACAGCGGCAGCTTTACCAATAAAAATGCAGTTGCACATGCTGTGGATTTAGTTTTAAGCCAGCAGGCAGATATCATCCTTTTTACCGGAGATTTAATTAACGACCGTGCCGATGAAATGCAGGAATATATAGATGTTTTCAGCAGGCTAAAAGCTCCAATGGGCGTGTATTCCACCTTGGGCAACCACGACTATGGCGACTATGTTCAATGGCCAATAAATGGTATTTCAAAAAGCCAAAACCTGGAGAACCTTAAAAAAGTACATGCACAATTGGGCTGGAGGCTGTTGATGAACGAACATGTTTCTTTGGATAAAAATGGCCAGCAGATTGCTTTGCTTGGTATCGAAAACTGGAGCAATAAAGCCCGTTTCCCCAAGCATGGCCGCATGGATTTGGCTTATGCCAATACAGAAAAATACCCTTTTAAAATTTTAATGAGCCACGATCCCAGCCATTGGGATGCAGAAGTAATACCACAATACGGCGATATAGATTTAATGCTGAGCGGCCATACACACGGTATGCAATTTGGCGTGGAAATTCCTGGCTTTAAATGGAGCCCTGTGCAATATATTTATAAGCAATGGGCCGGATTGTATGAAAATAAAAACCAAAAGCTCTATGTAAACCGTGGTTTTGGTTTTATAGGTTACCCGGGCAGGGTAGGCATTTTGCCCGAAATAACCGTTATTGAACTGGCATAAAAAAAGGCCATTTTGCAGGCCTTTTTCTTTAAGTTACTTAAACACCGTTTTTATATAATCTTCTGCATCTTTTCCTTTTGCCTTTACAATTTTATCAAAGGCAGATTTAAACAACGGGGTAATCCTGTCCTTATAAGCTTCGGGAATTGCATTAAAAAATACCACGATGTCATCAATACCTTTTTTTACAAGACTTAAATTGTTGAGTTTTGAAAGGTAATCTGCGTATTTTGAAGTGGTATTGAGCTTATCGAAGCTAAAGCCCATTTTATTATAGCTGCCGGCAACAACCTCAAAATCATCTTCTTTGCCCTGGCTGTACAGCAGGCTGTTAACGGCATCCCTTAAAGCGCCATGCATATCCCCACTTAATTTTTTTGCAAGGGCATAGGCATTATCCGGCTCTATAACGGCAAGTGCAGCCAATCCTGCACCGGCAACAGAATATGAAGAGTCATTTACTGCCTGTTCAAATATTACCTTATTAGATGCGTCGCCATTTTTAGAAAGGAATTTAATAGCAGCAGCCCTTGTTTTTTTGTTGAAGTCGGTTTTGGCTATGCGTTCCATTTCTTCCAGTACCACTTTATCGGTTTTATAGGGTGTACCCGATAATTTTTGTATAGTATAAGTTCTTATGCCTGCATATTTATCATATAAACCTTTTGCAATTTCGGGCATATTCTTTTTGGCAAAAAAATCAAGCGCTTCTTTCCTGTCCAAATAATTTTTTGCATACATCCACTGAGCTTTATATTCGTTTTCCGATTTATTATCTACTTTTTCTGCAAGCAATATTTTATCGCCGTCAACATTTATCAAATCAGGTTTTACAGTATAGGGAAAAGAAAAACTATCTACCAGGTTCTTTACCCACACATTGTGACGTACTTTGCTTGGCCCGTTATACACATCAATTGCAATAGGAAGTATAAATGCATTGCCCTCTTTTTGAACCTGCGATATTTTAACTGTTGCAACGCCAGGCTTGCTATAATCGTAATCTATTTTCAATTTAGGTTGGCCGCTGCCATAATACCATTGGTTAAAAAACCAGTTGAGGTCTTTACCCGTTACTTCTTCAAAAGCAAGGCGCAATTGTTGTGCTTCGCCGGTTTTATATTTATTGGTAGATAAATAATTATTAAGGGATTTAAAGAAAGCATCATCTCCTACATAATTTCTCAGCATGTGCAAAATTCTTCCACCTTTGTTATAGCTTACGGCATCAAATACATCTTCTTTATTGCTGTAATAAAACCTTACCAGGTCTTTGTGGTTACTGCCGCTCATTAGGTAGCCGCTCATATCTTCAAAATTATGTTCATCAGCAAAGTCTTTACCATATTTATATTCATCCCATAAGTACTCGCTGTAGTTGGCAAAACTTTCATTTACCGTTATATTGCTCCAGCTTTCAGTAGTAACAAGGTCGCCAAACCATTGGTGAAATAATTCATGGGCAATGGTTTCTTCCCAATGGTTGCCATCCAGTAATTGCCTGTTATTTTGATAAGCGCTTTCCTGGTGAAGAGTTGCAGTAGTGTTTTCCATGGCGCCGCTTACATAATCCCTGCCTACAATTTGTGCATATTTTGGCCAGGGAAAATCTACGCCAAGTTTGTCCGAAAAAAATGCAATCATTTCTGGGGTATTGCCAAAAACGCCCTTTGCATAAGGTGCTTGCGTTGGCTCCACGTAATAGCTCACTTCTTTTCCTTTGTAGGGTTTATCTTTTATTACGCTGTATTCTCCTACACCCATAAAAAATAAATAGGGCGCATGTGGCAGGTCCATTTTCCAGTAATCGGTACGAGTGCCGTCTGTATTTTTCTTTTCGCTTATTTTAAGCCCGTTGCTCAGTGTGGTATATTTAGCCGGAACGGTCATATAAATTTCTTCAGTGGTTTTTTGGTTGGGTTTATCTATAGTAACCATCCATACACTGTTGGCTTCTGTTTCACCTTGTGTCCAAATTTGGGTGGGTTTGCTTTTGTCTTCTCCAGTAGGGTTAATAAAATAAAGGCCTTTGGCATCAGTAATTGCCATGCTTCCCTTGGTTTTATAATCATTGGGTTTGCTGATGTAGTCAAAATACAATGTGTATTTTTCGCCACCGGTATAGGATTTATCCAGTTTTATATTCAACTGCTGGCCATCATATTTATATTGTAATAGTTTTTTTTGTGAGCCGGCAACAAGGGCAACTTCTTTTATTTCCATTCCCTTTGCATCCAGTAAAACCGTATCTGTAGCATAAAAATGAGGTTGAAGCGTCAGCCATTCTTTACCATACATCCAGGCTTTATCAAAGTCAAATTTAACTTCCAGCTTTGTATGAACAAGGTCATTTAATTTTTGATGGGTTTCCCGGTATATTTTCTTCCATGATGTGTCTTCAGGTTCAGAAAATTGGGCAAAACTAATGGTTACCGAAAGTGCAAGTGTAAGTAATAATAAAATTCTTTTCATTTTTTTTCGAGTTAAAGCACCAAAGCTAACGGGTCATTTGCAAACAGTTAGTTATTTTTTTATAAAAGGCGTTTTTTAAGGATATTCTGTTTCTTAATGAGTTAATTTAGGGCTATTCTTTAGCTTTGTATTAAATGAAAAAATTTTTTCTTTGGTTAATAATGATAGGCAATGCCTCCCTGGCCCTGGCCCAGCAACAGTATTTTGCCTACTTTCAAACCGATAACCACCAGCCTTTTTTTGTGAAATTAAATTCGAAACTTTTGAGTTCATCCTCATCGGGTTACCTTATTATTCCTAAGCTGCAAAATGGCGCATATATAATCCATCTGGGTTTCCCAAAAAATGAAAAGGCCGAACAAACTTTTAATTTTACTGTAAATGGCAGAGACCTGGGATATTTAATTAAAGATTTTGGCGAAAAAGGATGGGGATTGTTTAACTTTCAAACCATGGAGGTTTTAATGGCTTCTTTACCCTCTCCATCTCAAAAAAACTTAAAAGATACCAGTACCGATGCTTTTTCCAATATTTTAGCCAATGTGGTCAATACTCCATCTATTAAAGAAAAAACGGTAGAAGCGGCTGAGCAAAAAGTACAATTACCTGCGGTAAAAGTTAATACAGACAGTAATAATGTAGCAACTGCTAAAAACAATGGCATGTATTTACATAAAAAATCCGATTCTGCCAATCAACCAACCCCTGTCAACAACAAGGTTGTACAATATAATACAATTATAGAAACCGAGGGAAGAACATTTATATATATAGTAACGGAAAACGGGCAAAGCGATACAGTAAGGGTTTTTCTTCCGGTATCTAAAATTAAAACAATAGCAAAACCCCTGGCAGAGGAAGGATTAAAAAAGGAAAATTCAGAAATTAAAAGTAAAAATCAAAAGCCTTCAGAAAAATTTCTGCAAATTGAGTTGCCCAATCCAAATGTTGGTAACGCATCAGGTCAGCCGGATTCAAGCCAAAAGCAAGCAAATAATGCAGGTGAAGGCAAACTAAAATTTAATTCCGATTGCAA